>JADMIG010000001.1:300000-581814 GCA_015478725.1 Chloroflexota bacterium
ACCGTCTACGCGCTCCTCTCCTCCAAGACCGACGGCGACAGCCTGCTGGCCCTCAACTCCGATGGTCGGCTCAAGTCAGGCTGGCCGTATCGACTGGCAACGACGGTGAAGTTCGGGTCGCAAACGATCCCTGTCGACCATCAGGTCACCGTTCGTCCCGACGGGACCGTGTACGTCACAGGGGCACCGGGTCTCGTCGCGCTCGATGCCGATGGCCGGGTGAAGCCGGGCTGGCCGTTCGCGGCATCGGCTTGGTACAACAGGCCGGTCTTCGCCGCCGACGGGACGATCTACATCGGAACCGGACCTCGTGGCCCGGCAGTCTTGAGCACGATTGTCGCTCTCGACCAGAATGGGAGCCCGAAACGCGGCTGGCGCTCGCCGACGATCTACGGGAACCCGACCCTCGGGCTCGGACCCGACGGCACTTTGTATGCCGCAGAGGGCTGTTGCGGGAATCCGGCCGAGCGGATCTTGGCGTTCGGTTCTGACGGTTCGGCGCGGGCCGCTTGGAGCGTCTACAAGGTGCCGGTGAGCGGCGGCATCATCGTGGGTCTCGACATCGGAGCGACCGGCGACGTATACGTCACGGTCGCGCCGCCGCCTGGCAAGACCGGGTCGAACCGCCTGGTGGGCCTCGGCCCCGACGGCCGGGTCCTCCCGAGCTGGCCAACGACGGTGGAAGGGCCGCTCTGGGCTCAGCTTTTCGCGCCGGACGGGACAGCCTACTTTGTGTCCGGGAACACGATCACCGCACTGGTCCCGGACGGTCACCTCCGCCCGGGATGGCCCTACACGATCCCGGGCACCGTCACCTATCCATGGGTCACGCTCTCCCCGGGCGGCGGCCTGTACGTCGTGACTTCCACCTCGGTCATCTGGGTTGGGCCGGACGGGACAACCCATCGGTAGCGTGTCGTGTCTTCGACAGGGCCAGGCATGTTCCTCCCCCTCCTGCAGGCCTCGCAGGTGAACAACGGCAAGGCCCTGATCGGGATGAAGGTCGAGGTCTACACGAAGTGCCGACTGGCTCTTCACGTATTCGATCACCGCGGTCCATCGGCACGTCGACGCTACGAACGGTCATGCTCTCGGCGGACCGCGGGCTGCCACGAGTCCCGAACTCTGGCTCCAGACAGGAGAGGGCCAGGTGGGTTCTCCTGTCCTCCTGGTCGCTTCGACGCTCGTGACTGCGGGCCCGGCCAGCCACGCCGCTGCCCAGCCGTCGCCCAAGGTCGTCTCCTGCACGTGAAGCACGACCCCTGTTCGCGGCACACTCTCCATCCGGTGCAGGCAACGCGGCGAGCCTGCCGCCTCCACTCACGCTGGGCTTGCCGCGTGACGGCGCGCGGGCGAGCGGGTCGTAGCAGGCGCTGAAGCTGAACGGCTACGAGATGCGGCCAATGCCGTACTGTCTGCTCCCAACAGGGCAGTCCGACCCGCCCGAACCCGATCGTCGCCCGTGTTGACGATTGAGATCACCGCGCCGCGATGTCCGCATGGTGTTTGAAGGCCCAGTCCGCACGGGGTTAGCCACTCACATTCCGTAGGGACGTTCTCTCCAGGCGATGAGTTCGCCCGCGAATGCAATCGGGCGGACAGTTATCTCCCGCGGCTTGAACCTCGGCCAGATGAAAAGTGACTCGAGGGCGGTCCAGCCCACGACCATCGACAGGGCACCGTTGGGATCGCGAACGATGTCTCGGAGCCGGCCCTCATCATCGAGGGAGAGAACCAGCCACCACGCCACGGTGAGGCGTAAGGGCTTGTCGCGATCCACGAGCGCCTCGAGCCGATGGAATGCGACCGGCGCGAGGTGGTCGACTACCCCAACGTCTGCGCGCTGTACCGCCAACCCGGCGGGTAGAGTTGGCATCTTGGACTCCACGAGCGAGATGTACGCAGGCCGGTGGCCATCGTTCGTGAAAAGGAGGTCCCGCCAGACATTCACCAGCAGTCGGGGGGATGGATCATCCACCCGGCCGATCGCGACGACCGTCGAGCCGGGGACGGATAAGCAGGCGGTGCGCGGACCACGGAGCTCAGTGCGCCAGTAGGTCGTCAGTGAGACCGCAAGTGCAAGAACGCTGATCGTCAGACCGACGACGACAGAACGGTCCATGGCGAGTATCTGCCCTCTTCGGTCTTCTGAGAGGCGCGGTCCCTGCGCCGGAGTGCGAGCGAGGTCAGTCCTTGGGCTTTGGTCGCTGACTTGCCGCCGCCTCGGACTCTGGCTCGCTTGCAGACCAGCAGGACCCACCGCGCCGCGTCCTGAGAATAGATCACCCCTCGCAGGATGAGAGGCGACCGAACCACGTCGAGGTCGCCGGAAATACGCCAACTCGACGCGCGGTATCGTGAGCTAATCTGGAGCAGTGATCGGCTCGGAGCAGCTTGCGAAAGTTCTGGAAGCCGGCGTTGAAACACTGTCCGTGGACTTCAAGCTGCGACTCGACTGGTCGAAGTCGAGGCGGAACAAGCTCGAGACCGCCAAAGACATCGCGTGTCTGGCGAACCGGGACGGCGGTCTCCTCGTTATCGGCGTTCCGGACAAACCGACGATCGCAGGCGTTGGGCTCGCTGATGACGATGTGCTCCCCGATGTCACGCAGCTCAATGAGTTCGTCCAGCAGTACTTCGATCCGCCGATCCCCGCGGAAATCCGGATCATCGACGTGGCCGGGACTCCCTACGGGGTGATCGCGGTCCCTCCCTTCGCGCGCGAGCCGCACATCTGCTCGAAGGACGGACAGGACGAGGAGAAGGAGCTCATCGTCCGAAACGGCGATGTGTACGTCAGGTCGGATGCCATGGACTGTCGGCGCGCTCGCGGACCAGAGATGCGGTCGCTGATCATCCGAGCGGTCGCGGCAACAGGTGAGGCGATCCGCCTCATGCTCGCGCCGTCGTCCGGGTTATCGGCGGCCCAGGCGTCCAGCGATTCGCATCCGATCGCGTCGCCGGCTCTGCAGCGGTACCCGACCCTTCAGGCAGCGGATCTGCGACCCGTTCCCGAACCACCTGCGCGACGGATTCGCGAGCTTGAGACCCTGCTCTCGAATGCAGCAATCCTCGCCCGATCGGGCGACGCACTGATTCCCCGCTACCTCAATCGACTCGGCGGCGGTGAAGGGGTCATGATCCGTCAGCCGAGCCGCGTGATCTTTGAAGCGGAGATCGGGGAAGCGGGAATCGGGGAGGACGACCGACGGATACTGAGCGTCACGGAGGCTTCGAGAACGCTCAAGCTTCGCATCCGCGAGAGTCTATGGGAGGACGCGAGCAACATCCCGGGCCTCCGCGGCCAGGCCGTGGACATCGAGAGTCTCGCGGCGTTCACATTGGGCTCGTTCTCGTGGCGCCTCTTGGCCGGAGGCTGTGGATGAACCCAGCCCACTTCATGCCGTTCACCCGGGCGCATCGGGCAACATCCGGGGTGGATCTCTGGGTCACCCGCGAGGTCGCCACCGAACAGGTTCGCTCGATCGAGGAGCGGCACGCGATCGCTTTGGAACTTGTTGCCGAGCTGGTCGAGTATTTCGGGTTCGTGCTGCTCGACGGGACCTGGGACGCGCTCGTCCGGCAAGTTCATGAGGACTTCGGCCCAGATCTCTAGACGCACCGCCATGTCCGTGTCGTGTCGTTCGGCGCCGTGTTCGTGGTGGACGATCCGGGGGGCGGAAGCCCTGCTAATCTCGGGCCGTGAAGACGACCGTCCTCTACTACGGCGATGAACCTCGTCTGCCTCGATCCGCCGTTCAACAGCAACCGCGACGGCTACTCGCGCCAGACAGATCCTGACTGATGGATCTCGGGCGCGAGCCGCTCCTCCGCGACGTTTCCGTCGTCGGTGGCCGTGCGACGCGGATCTGGCAGGGACAACTCAACGCCGCGGGCGTCGGGATCGAGATCGCCGAGGTCGCGCTCGACCAGAATCCGACGCCCCCTCGCATGCGGCAGGTCTGGCTCGCGCGTCGCGCCGGTCAGGCTCGGCCCGTGATCGTGTTCACGATGCTGGGCCCGGATCAGGTCCTCGTCTGCGGTCCAGAGGGAACACCGCCTCCGGTCGCGACCATCCCCCTGAGCCTCGCCGAGCGCATCTTCGCGAGCGTCCTCAACGAGCTGCCCGTCCCGGCGACTCGGCGAGCGATCGACTTGATCAACCGCGCCCAGGGCAGCGGACAGGTTCCGGGGTTCCGCAACCGCGGTCTCGTCAGCACCCACTACGTGACCCAGGTGATCCGCCGTGAGGCGCGGCCCGACTGGACCGAGGCGGCCGAGGGGGGGGATCGAGCCCTCGGCCAGGTCGGCGAGGCGCTGATCCGCGCCCTCGGGTATCGCCTCGAGACGACCGGCCCGAAGGAGTACCGGGTCCAGGACGGTGGCACCGCGGTCGCGCTGGCGCATGTCTACGACGACGGGGCGAGCCTCGACCGGGTCGGGGCCGGCCAGGCCGCACCGCCATCAGCGATCGCTCTCAAGCGCGCCCGCGAACTTGGGCTCGACCATGCGCTGCTCGTCGCCGGATCGCTCTTGCGGATCTACTCGCTGCGCGGCGAGGAGTCGCTCGACGAAGGCGCGGCCTCGGCCGCGTATGTCGAGTTCGACACGAGCCTTCTGCCGGCGAGTTGGGCGCCACTGCTCGGCGCCCTCGCGGCCCCGGACGCTCTCCGACCGAATGGCCGCCTCGAACGCATCCGGTCAGGATCGGGCCGATATGCCGTCGGCCTCCGCGAGCGGTTCACCGAGCGCCTCTACGAGGATGTCGTCGACCGACTCGTGCGCGGCATCGATGCGGCGGCACGGGCACGCGTCGATCCCCGCCCCAACGAGGGTGAGCTGTACCGGGCGACCCTCGTCGTGCTCTTCCGGCTCCTCTTTCTCCTCTACGCCGAGGATCGCGACCTCCTCCCGATGGGGAACGCCGAGTACGGGACGCACTCGATCACCCGAATGGTCATCTCATCCGCCGAACGCCAGCGGTCCGGCCAGGCCTTCGATCCCACAGCCACGAGTCTCTGGTCCGAGCTGAACCAGCTCTTCGCGGCCGTGGCGCACGGGAATGCCGACTGGGGCGTTCCGCCGTACGACGGAGGCCTGTTCGCGGACGACGGCCTCGATGGTGGGCTCCTGCGCCGGATCGAGCTACCGAACGCCGTCGTCGGCCCGGCACTCGTCGCGCTCGGCTGGGATGTCGGTCCGGACGGCCAGGCGGGCAAGGTCGACTTCGGCGATCTCGGCGTCCGCCACATCGGGACGATCTACGAGGGACTCCTCAGCTACGAGGTCGCGTTCGCCACTCAGAACCTGCGCATCGACCGCCGCGCGGAAGGGGAGCCGTACGTGGCGGCGGGGCCCGGAGAGGCGGTCGACGTCCCGGTCGGTGCGCCGCACATCCGCTCGCCACAGGGTGGGCGCAAGGCGACGGGCTCCTACTACACCCCGGTGTTCGCGGTCGATCGGCTCATCGACAAGGCCCTTCGGCCCGCGATCGATGAGCACCTGGGTCGCGTCGGCGACGATCTCGATCTGCCGGCCGCGACGCTCTTCGACTTCCGCGTTGCCGATATCGCGATGGGCTCCGGCCACTTCCTCGTGGCCGGGCTCGACGCGCTGACCGAGCGGTACGCCGCTTATCTCGCGGCGCATCCGAACCGAGCAGTCCGTGCAGAGCTCGAGCGGGCCCGTGAGCGGCTCAACATCGTGGGCGATGGCTATGGCGCCCCGCAGCTCGGGGATCGGGTCGCCGACGTTGATCTCCTTCGCCGGATCGTCCTGAAGCGCTGCATCTACGGCGTCGACTACAACGCGATGGCCGTCGAGCTGGCGCGGCTCGGGCTGTGGCTCCACAGCCTCGTTCCGGGGTTACCGCTGAGCTATCTGGGAGCGAACCTCCAACACGGCAACTCGCTGGTCGGAGTCGGCGGCGACGTTCCGATGATCGGGCTCTTTGCCCTGGTCTATGAGGAAGAGGCGCGAGGGCGCGCCGCCGAGGTCGCATCGATCGATGATCTTGAACTGGGCGACATCGCTCGTGGGCGCGAGCTCGAACTCGAGCTCGCACAGGCGACGGCCGGGCTCCACGACTACTACGACGTCGCGACGGCCGGGCCGCTTCTCGATGAGAGCCTGAGTACGCTCGAGCAGCTCTATGCCGAGCAGATTATCGAGGGCAAGCTCACGACCGGCATGGAGCCCGTGCTCAGCCGGGCCCGGCGTGCAGCGCGAGACCAGACCGCGCTCCACTGGCGGCTCGCGTTCCCAACCGTCTTCTTGCGCCGAGATCGTCCGGGCTTCGACGTCATCGTGGGTAATCCGCCGTGGGAAGAGGTGACCGTCGAGCGACTCGGCTTCTACGCTCGGCACCTGCCCGGGATCAAGAGCGTCAAGTCGCAGGCCGAGCAGGAGCGCCGGATCGCGGAGTTCGAGGCGACCTATACGACCGTCCGAGAGCGCTACGAAGCTGAGGTGGTCGACAAGCTGGCGCTCCGTCGATACCTGGCGGCGAAGTACACGCTCACGAAGAGCGGCGACCCCGACCTGTACAAGGCGTTCGCCGAGCGGTTCCTCGACCTCGTCCGCGACGGAGGGCAACTGGGCGTCGTCCTTCCACGAAGCGCCTTTGCCGGAGATGGCACGACCCCGTTCCGCGAACGCCTCCTTGGCAGCGCTGGAAAGACGTTGCTCGATGTCCTCCAGAACAGCGGGGGCTGGGTCTTTCCTGACGCAGAGCATCGGTACACGATCGTCCTGGTCGCCGCGAAGGTCGGGCAGGCCGATGTACGGACCTTGTCGGTGTCGGCGGTCGCGGCCGACCGGGAAGCCTTCTTGCGGATCGATACCGAGCGGACCGAGTGGACGCTGGAGCAGCTTCGTGTCCCGCATCCTGACCTAGCGGTTCCGCTGCTGCCGTCGGCCGCCGCAGCCCGCCTCTACCAGCGGGTCGTGACGAGCCATCCTCGCTTCGACTCTGGGAAGGGCGGCTGGCGCGCCGTGCCTTGGGCTGAGCTCCACGTCACCAACGACCGCAAGTCCGGCCTGTTGAAGGAACCCGGGGCAGTAGCCGGCGAGGTCTGGCCCGTATACGGTGGCAAGTCGTTCGATCTCTGGGAACCCGAGCTCTGGAAACGGGACGGCGAACCCGGCTTTGTTCTCGAGCCGGAGGTCGGCCTTCCTGAACTTCAGCGAAAGCGCCAAGGGTCCAGTGTCTGGCGAGCCTACTTCCTTCCCGACGTCCTCCGCGACCCGAAAACGATGCCGCACCATGGCCCGCGAATCCTGTTTCGCGACATCACGAACCGCACCAACTCCCGGACCGCGATCGCATGCCTGGCGCCGCCCCATGTGTTCGCGCACAACAAGGCGCCTTCGTTGTTGTGGCCGAAGGGAGATGAACGCGATCAGGCGTACCTGTTGGGCGTCATGGCGTCCGTTCCCTTCGATTGGTTCGCCCGTCGCAGGGTCGAACTGAACATGAACTACTTCATCCTCAACAGCCTGCCGGTGCCTCGTCCGCCGCGGGACGATCCACTCCGCGAGCGCGTCGTGACTCTGGCCGGTCGGCTTGCCTGCGTCGACGAGCGATACGCTGACTTTGCTGCCGCCGTCGGTGTCCCCGTCGGGCCCGTTGAGCCTCGGGAGAAGGCGGCGATGATCGCCGAGTTGGACGCGGTCGTCGCGCGCCTCTACGGGCTCGATCACGATGAACTCGAGTTGATGTTCGAGGACTTCCCGGCGACCGAGGCGGGCGTCTCGCCCGGCCGGCGGGCCGTGGTCCTTGAGAACTTCGATCGGTGGACGACGTGACCGGCGAGCGCCGCGAGTTCATCGACAACCGCGACGCGAATACCGTCGCCGAGGCGATCCGCCAGGCCGGCGCGTATTACGGCCACTCGCGCGAGATCGCAATCGCCTCAGGCTACTTCAATCTCGGCGGCTTCTCGGTCATCGCCGACGCGCTCGAGGCCGCCCCGCGGGTCCGGATCCTTCTCGGCTCCGAGCCCGAACCGCCGCGCCCACGCCGCACGGTCCTGCCGGGGACACCGCCTACTGAGCAGCCGCTCCGGGAGCGGCTCGGCGAGCTGCGGGCATCATTGGAAGCCGATCGCGACCTGGTCCCATTCGCGCCCGATGCCGTCAATGCGGTCGAGCGCCTTGTGGCGTTCCTCGACCGCCCGACGACCGAGGTCAAGATCTACCGACGCGAGTTCCTGCACGGAAAGGCGTTCATCTTCGGCGACGAGGCCGGCGTCCTCGCCGGCTCCGCCAACTTCACCGCGGCGGGCCTCCTCCACAATCTCGAACTCGATCTCGGCGCCTATGCGCCGCACCAGGTCAAGGCTGCTCGCGCCTGGTTCGACGATCTTTGGGAGCAAGCCGAGCCGTTCGATCTAGCCGGCGTGTACCGGGCCCTCGAAATCGACTACGACCCGCACACCATCTACCTGCGGATGCTCTACGAGCTGTACGGCGCCGAGTTGGCCGAGGAGGTTGACGAGCTGCCGCGCACGCCCGGCGCGACGCTCCAACTGACCGAGTTCCAACGACTCGGTGTGACTCGGGCGCTCCGGATCCTCGACCGCTGGGGCGGCGTGCTGATCGCCGACGGGGTCGGCCTTGGCAAGACCTTCACCGCCGGTGGGCTCATCGAGTTCCACCTGCAAGCGAAAGGCTGGCGCGTGCTGGTCGTGGCCCCGGCCAGCCTGCGCGACGCGAACTGGGAAGGCTTTCTCGCCGCCCACACGAAGTACGCAGTCGAGGTGGTGTCCTACCAGGAACTCGCCAACGACCTCCAGGTCGGCGACCCGCCGGAGCCGGGACGTGCCGACGGGCGTAAGGCGCACCTCAAGCTCGATGCGTCGGAGTACCGCTGCATCGTCATCGACGAGGCGCACGCCTTCCGTTCGTCCGAGACGACCTACTACAGGGCGCTGCGTCGCCTGATGGCCGCGGGCGGGGTCGAGAAGCGGCTCATCATGCTCACCGCAACCCCGGTGAACAACAGCCTCTGGGACCTCTACTGGCAGCTACTGCTCTTCGCCAGGACCGAGAGCCGCTTCGCTGAGATCGGCATCGCGAACCTTCGCGAGTACATCGTTCGAGCGCTGGGGCTTGACCTCGAGGCGCTGACCCCGGCACATCTCTTCCCGCTCCTGGACGCCGTATCGGTGCGCCGGACCCGAACACACATCAAGCGGTTCTTCCCGGGTGCGACGCTCAACACCCCCGAGGGACCCGTCCCGCTCATCTTCCCAACGCCCAAGCTCCATCGCGTTGGTTACGACTCCGCCCGTCCCGCCGACGCGGCGAACGCCGGTGAGTTCTTCGACCAGGTCGCGACTGCGATTGGCGGCGGCTTGTCGATGGCCCGCTATCAGCCAGACCTCTACCGCCTCGGTGGCGAAGGCGCACCGGCCCAGCAGGTCACGAGCGCTCTACTGCTCAGCCAGCTCCTCAAGCGGTTCGAGTCGAGTCTCGAGGCCTTCCGGCGAACGCTCGGGAAGATGATCGGGTCGCACGACCGCTTCCTCGAGATTCTCGATCGCGGGTACGTTGCGGTTCCCCGGGTGTCACCGGAGGCGTTCGACGCGGGGCTCGACGACGCGGAGCTCGACATGCTCCTCGTCGAAGACCCGAACGCGCGGCCGACCAGCGAGTACCTCGCCGCCGATCTGCGTGCGAGGGTTGTCGCGGACCGCGATCTGTTGCGGACGCTGCTGACGCGTGCGACGACGATTGACGCGGCCCACGACCCAAAGCTCGACGCATTGCTCGACACGCTGGCGCGGATCGACGGAGCCGCCACGCATGCGGACGAGCGCAAGGTGGTCCTGTTCAGCTATTTCGCAGACACCGTTGACTACCTCCACCGGTTCCTCGAGACGACTTCCGATCCGCGGATGGCTCGCTACCGCAGCCGGATCGGCGTTACCACGGGAGCGGCGAGTTCCGAGACCCGCCAACACATCGTCTGGTCCTTCGTCCCATTGTCGTCGGGCGCCCCGCCCGGAACCGCCGAGGAGATCGATCTGATGCTCTCGACGGACGTGCTTGCCGAGGGCCAGAACCTTCAACAGGCCGGCACGGTCATCAACTTCGACCTGCCCTGGAACCCGATGCGCCTCGTCCAGCGGAACGGCCGCGTCGACCGGATCGGATCGAAGCACGACGTCGTTCACCTGTACACGTTCTTCCCCGACCAGGAGTTGGATCGACTGCTGGATCTGGAAGCCAACCTGCGGCGGAAGATCGCCCAGGCGAACGCCGCGGTCGGGGTCGAGACCGTCGTCATTCCGGGCGATGACCCAGTCGAGCGCGTGTTCGATGACACCCGTGCCGAGATCGAGCGGATCGCCGCAGAGGATGCGGGCTTCATCGACGAGAAGGAGGCCGAGCTGGACGCGTTCAGCGGGGAGGTCTTCCGTGAGGAGCTGCGGCAGGCGCTCATGCAGGCTCGCGAGGGCGAGCTCAAGTCGCTGCCGTGGGGCATCGGGTCCGGGTTCCGAGCCGCGCGGCCCAGCGGTGTCGTCTTCGCCGCCCGGGCCGGCTCGCGCGTCGAGTGGCGGTTCGTGCCGTTCGACGCGGGCGATCTATCGTCCGACCGTCTCGCGCTGCTCGGGCTCGCTCGCTGTTCCGAGATGACGGCACGCAATCTGCCGGATGACGTTCGCGCCCGACTGTTCGAACTGTGGGATCTTGCCCGTGATGCGATCCTCGCCGATCGCCAGGCCGAGCTCGATCCAGCGACGCGTGCCGCCGCGGTGCCGAAGGCCCAGCGCGACGCCGTGTCGCTGTTGTTCGCCGCGATGATGATCGAGCCCGCCGTCCAGGAACGCGTCATCGAGGCGCTCCAGGCTCCGTGGCCCTTGACGGTCAGTCGAGCCCTGCGGGGGATCCTTGATCGCCCGGATGCCTCGGACTCAGCGAGGGTCGACCAGATCGTCGCCTATGTCGAGGGCGAGGGTCTGCGGGCGCCGCGCGTTCCGGTGGAACCGGCCGTCGGGCGCGACGACATCCATCTCGTGTGCTACCAAGTCGTCACGGCATAGGCGAGGGGTGATCAGGACGCGGGTGGCGAGACGGGCGCGAACTGCCAGCCTCCGGGCAGACTCTGGCGTGCTCGCGACATCGGGAGGGCAGGTTGGGGGAGCCTCAATAGCGCGCAGCGTTTCAGAGCACGAAAGGCGGAGACATGGCGCACGAAGAGTCGGTCCGTCTTGGGGAGTGGGTTCGCGACCACCGAGTGGGGAAGAACCTGACTCAGGGTGATTTGGCAGTCAAGCTTGAAGCTGGAATCCGCTTCAGCAGAAGCCAGCCATGGTTCAGCCAGTTGGAGAACGCCCAGGCCGCACCCTCCAAGCTCGAGTTGGTCCTCATCGCCGTGGCCATCGACGCTGACCCTGTTGAAGCTCTCGAGCTCGGCGGCTTCCTGACGACGCCAGCGTGGGCTCGGCGCCTCGAACGCAAGGTCGACGAGATGCTCGTCGCGACGAAGACGGCCGCTCGCACGATGGGGTAGGTGACGAAGGCCCCTGCTATTGATTGATGACGCGCTCGCCATTCGCTCGAAGCGCGACGGCGCTGGGCCGTCGGAGGCAAAGAGGCAGAGAGTTGCAGCATTCTGTCGAGTGTCCGAAGGCCTGCCTCGTGGAGCCCGCGTCGCTTGCGCGGCGCACATTCCGCACCGACACGATGGTTTCATGGTGTGGGGCCCAGCGCGGCACCAGGTAGCCTCGAACGCCGGCTGCGCTCCGGGCTTTTTAGGCGCGGATGGGGTCCGCCCCGAAGTCGGGGCGGGTGAGCCGACCTGATGCCGGTGCCGGCCCAGAAAGGACCGGTCGCCAGTCGTCGACTCGCTCCCGATACCGTCGCTCGAAGTCGGCCCGTTCGTCGTCGGTCAGGTCAGCGGCGATGAGGAGGTCGAGGAGGTTCCGGTCAAGGTCGGCGGCCTCGCCCATGAAGTCAGCCTCGGTCGTGACGTAGCCGTCGGAGGTGACCGAGAGGGCAGCGATCGGCGGCTCGGTCCACGACTCACCAAGGATGTAGGCGACGATCGCGGTCATCCTCCCGCTCATCGCGGTGAAGCGCTCAGGCGCGAGCTTGTCGGCGAGGGTCACCGCTCGACGATACCAAGTCCGGCGATCATCGGATCGGCGTCGACGGTCGTCGGATCGTCCGTTCGAGGCCGTCCAGGAGAGGAGGACCGTCTTGGCCGCACTCCCGGCAGCGGAAGGCGCCGGCCCCTCGCTTCTGGTTCTCGCGCATCCTTGATGTCATGACCAAGCCGGACCGTCCCGAGAACCAGCACTACATCCCGCAGTTCGTTCTGCGGCTGTTCGGCCATGGTCCCGGACAGGGCCTCGTGTGGCGCTACGACAAGACGACTGACCGCATCACCGTCGGCTCGGTCCGCAAGTCCGCCGTGGCCCCCGACTACTACGCCATCAACCACCCGGCCCGCGGCCGCGATGTGGAACTCGAGCGGGTCTTCGGTCTCCACGAGAGCCGGATTGCACCGCTCATCAAGCAGCTCGCCAGGCTCGAACCCGAGGTCCATGAGCTGGCGCGCGATGCCCGTGACGCCATTGCCGGGCATCTCGCCCTCCAATATGCGCGGGTGCCCGCCACGCGGGATCAGACCTGGGCCATGGCCGCCGTGACGGTTGCCGCTGAGACCGACATGCTGCTGCGCCATCCCGAGCACTACCGCGCACGCTCGCGCGCGGTCGGCGCGACCGACACGGACGAGGACCTCGAGCGACAGCGGCTCGCGATGCTCGCGGATTACGAGGCCCGACGGCTTGTCATCGAGCCACCGCCCGAGGCCGGTCTCGCCGCCTTGGGGGTGGCTGTCGATGGCATCCGGCCGATCCTCGCCGGCATGCGCTGGGATATCTACCGGCGAGGGCGCTTTCCGTACTTCGTTCTCGGGGACCAGCCGGTCACCATTTCCCCGCCAAAGGACCTCCCAGGTTATCGCGCGGCTGGCTTCGCCACCCCAGGCGTCGAGATCTTCGCTCCGCTCAGCCCGGACGCCCTGCTCGTCGCGACGCACGAACCTCACGATGGCCGTCTCCGCGTCTTTGCACCGGACGACCGGCCGGTCACCCCGTCGCTCAAACACGACTGGAGTCTGCCCGCCAACATCCTCGCCGTCCTGTCCGCCACTCGCTATGTGTTCGGCCGTAGCCAAGGCGATCTCGAGGCCGTGCGGCTCGCGATTGATCCAACCCTCCGCGGGCAGAGCCCGAAGATCCGGGTGACAGGCATGCCGAAGGAGTGGGTTCGCTACCTGCCGGAAGGGTTCGACGTGGAGTCGGTCGAACCGTAGCGGCACACCCTTGCGGTCGCTCACCCTCGTCACGATCCACGGTCATCGTGCCGGCCTCAGCCATCGATCCGCTCCGCCGTCTCGCCGGTGAACGCCTCCCAGCGCTCGAGCGCGACCTGGACGTAGCGCGGCTCGATCTCCATGGCGGCGCAACGCCGGCCAAGCATCTCGGCGGCGATGAGGCTCGTCCCCGAGCCGAGGAACGGGTCGTAGCAGAGGTCGCCCGGGACGGTGTGCCATTCCATCGGCCGGCGGAAGACCTCGACCGGCTTCTGCGTCGGATGGATGCCGTCCGACTCCCCGACCTGATCGATCTGCCAGACTGTCGTCGCATTGGCCGGCGGCCGCCGCTTCGGCTGATGCCCGGTGAGCCAGCCGTACGCGCAGACCTCGTGCTGCCACATGAAGTGGCTCCGGGTGAGGATCGAGCGGGCCTTGACCCACACGAGCGGCTGGTGGAACAGGAGGCCGCACTCCTCCCACGCCGCGACGACGAGCTGGCGCCGAAGGTCGGCGTGCCACTGGTAGATCGGCGCATCGGCCGCCAGGTGCGGCAGGGCCGCCCGGATGAACGAGGCGAAGAAGGCCACCGACGCGGCCGGATCCCGATAGTCGTCCCAGTGCTTGTTCGCGGCCGGTCCCTTGTTCGTCCAGGACTGCGGGTGGTTGTCGGCCCGGTAGTCCATGAGGTAGGGCGGGTCGGTCGCCATGAGGACGGCGGTCTCGCCGGCGAACAGGCGCGCCACGTCGTCGGCGCTCGTCGCGTCGCCGCACAACAGACGGTGGTCGCCGAGCGCCCACAGGTCGCCGGGCTTGACGTACGACTCCTCGGGCACGTCCGGCACGTCGTCGGGATCGACGAGCCCGGCCCGCGGCGGCCGCATGCTGTCGAGGAGGGCCGCCAGACCGGCATCGGTGACGGTGACCCCCGCGAGGAGCGCCGCGAGCCTCGCTCCGTCGCGGTCGGCCATCGCCCCGATCGGATCGAGCGACGCCAGGACGAGCGCCTCCTCCTCCGGGCTGAGGTCGACGTACAGCACCGGCACCGTCGGCTCGCCGCGGGAAAGGGCCTCCTCGATGCGGGCATGGCCGTCGACGACGAAGCCGGTCCGCTGGTTGACGATGCACTGCTGGACCCAGCCGACCGTGTCGAGCGAACCGCGGAGGGCGTTCCGCTGGGCGGCCGGATGGGTCCGCCAGTTCGCCGGGTTGGCGACGAGCTGGTCGGGCGCCTCCTCGCCGGTGCCGACGATCCGGTTGCGCCAGGCGGAAGGCGCGGCGGCGGCGGCCTTCGCGCTCATGCGGCGACCTCGCATCTTCGGCCTTGACTTCCATGCTCGGCGGAGTGAGTGATGGTCATGCCGATACGGAGGCGGCAGGAAGGGAACGACCCACGGTCAAGTACCGACCTCGACCCCGCTTGGCGGGAAGCTCCCGCCTCCGGTCGGCACCTAGCCGGTCGCCAGACCGGCGGCCACGAACGAAAGGGAGAACCGACATCACGAGCACCAGAGGCAGAGCCGCTCTTGACGCCTACATGGCGCTCCGGGCCGACGCGCTCGCCCTGCTCGCCCGCATCACCGAGGCGCTCGAGAACCACGACGACGCACCGGCGGGCGACGACCTGCACTGGGGCCACGTCGGAGACATGGCCCTGACCCGCCACGAGCTGCAGATCATCTCCGACCGCCTCTTCGCCGAGGGCGAGTACGCCCCCGAGAACCCGATCGAGAAGGAGTAGATCATGACGACCGAGACCACCAGCATGGCCACCCGCACCTGCATCGGATCGAAGACCTTCGGGATCGAGAGCCACGAGGCGGCGATCGAGGACTTCCCGGTCCAGCCCTCCCGGCGCGACGGCCTCGGGACCATGTGTCGGCCGCACTGGACCGAGTACACCCGGGCGCTTCGCCGCGCGGCGGTCGCGAAGGGCCCTCAGGCCGACGAGTTCCAAGCGGCGGTGGATGAGACGAGCCGGATCGTGCAACGGGACGCCCGGAGGGCCAAGGCGGCGCGGGTCGCGCCGGAGCCGGCCCGGCCAGCCAGCGAGTCCGCGGCCGTCAAGAGTCGGCGGGCGAAGCTCGAGGCCGAGCTCGCCGCCGCGGGCGGTGCCGGGACCGAGGCCGGTCAGCAGATCCTCGAGGACGCGGACGTCGCGAGGGCCTCCGGACTGCTGCTGGCGATGTCTGAACCCCTCACCGTCGAGGAGACGAGCATCGCGTAGACCACCCCGCCGCCGACCCTCGGGCCCCGGGCGCACGCCCGGGGCCCTTCTTCGTGCGGTGGCGCGGGTGGCCAACATCGTCGTCATCGCGGCACGTGGGCCAACCGTGGCGGGCGTGGGCGAAGGTGCCCTCATCGGGCCCTCCTCCTCGAGCGGATCGGGGTGAGGAGCCGCAGCATCGGATCGTCCTCCGGGACCGCCGGCCGGACGTTGCTGAACGCCGAGACCGACGAGGGCGTGAGGCCGAGCTCGCGGGCGTACAGCCGGATCGTATCGGCCTCGGCATGGACGATCGCGAGGAGCGGGTTGCGCACGAGCTCCTGGCCGCGACTCCCCCGGATGAGGAGGCCGCTTCCCGAGAGGAGCGTGACGGCCGCCTTGTGACGGACGACCGCCTCGACGTACACCTCCAGGATGTCGGTGTGGGCGGCGAGGATGATCCCGGGCGCCTGCTCGCGCAGGGTCCGCTCCCAGACGGCCCTCGCCGCCGGGGAGAGGTCGGCGGGTAGCTCCGGGGGGTGCGGCGCCGGCTGGGCCGGGTTCGGGTTGGTCCGCTCGGGATGGTGGGCGGCCGAGCCGTTGAGCATCTTGAGGGCGAGCGGCTTGGGAGCCGGACCGCGGGCGCCCATCAGCGGCCCTCCCCGTCCGTGACGGAAAAGGCGAAACCTGGGGACGCGTGAGAGGCCCTGAGACCGCGGTACACAACGAGGTCGCTTTTCCCTTTGTTGCCCAGATCGATCATCCCGACTTCCGCCGCTGCTCGATCGAGACAGGCTCGTGGTCGACGTCGGCCGCCCGGACGTGGGCACCGGCGGCAGGGAAGGGGAGGAGCGAATCGTTCCGCCCGCCCGGCGGCTACGATGGACGCCATGAGGAGCTCGTCTCGGCCATCGTCCGACACCGCGGAGCACCGCCGCGAGCTCAACCGACGGCTCAGGGCGGTATTCCTCGCCGGTGCCGAGGAGCAATCGCGACGAAACACCGGCCATGGGTTGACGGAGGACGAGTTGCGGCGGGTCACGCGGCGGTACCCGGGCGACCTGCCGGACAGGTAGACGGCCTGTGCGCTGCCGCCCCGACCATTGCTTCTATCCAGGAAAATCGGTCTCTTCGGACTCTTGGTCGGACTCTTCGGTCCCTTCGTCGGACTCTTGGAGAAACGTCCCATCGAAGAGTCCGAAGGGTCCGACAGCTGCACGGAGATCACGGCCGGAACCTCCACAGCCAGGGACCGTCAAAGCCGTCCTTGATCGAGACGACCCTGGCCTGACTACGGGCTCGGGTCATGTTGTCCTTGGAGCTCGTGTCGATGCCGTCGGCCTCGAGCGCGCGATAGGCATCCGAGGCACGCATCGAGCCGCTGTTGAGCGCCACGAGCCGGCGGATCGCCTCTGCGAGCTGCGCCGTCTTCGAGACCTGCCCGGCGGCGTCGCGGGTCCGGCCGATGAGATCTTCCGCGTCGTGGTCGCTCTCGCCTTCCCAGGCGATCGTCGCCGCCTCGTATGGGCCATCGGCGACGATTCGGTAGGCGAGTGACGCAGGGCGCCGCGCGACGTTGAGCTTGACGGCCGCAAGGACGATCCGGTCGGCGTCATCCGGGTCACGGCCGACGGCCAGGACGCTGCGGGCCAGACCTGTGAAGCCGATCGAGCCGCCGCCACGATAGATCGCGTCGTCGCCGGCGCGTTTGTTGAGATGGCGGATCGCGACGACCGCGGCGTCGACCTGCTGCGCCATCGCGGCCAGCGGTTCGAGGGCACGCCGGACGCGGTGGTCGTCGTTGGTCCTGACCTCGTCGCCAAGGTAGGCCACCAGCGGGTCGACGATGATCAGGCGTGCCTTGTTGGCCAGGCTGTACTGGCGGAGGCGCTCGACATCGTCGGGCAGGGTCAGATCACGGACCAGGCGAAACCGTGCGGGATCACCGCCGGCTCGCAGCACCCGCGGCACGATCGTGTCCTCGGGATCGTCCTCGATCGAGACGTAGATCGTCGTGAACGCATCGCCCAGCGGCTCGCCCGTCGGCGCGTTACCGCCGATGGAACCGCGGCACGCGAGATCGATGAGCAGCGTCGACTTGCCCAAGCCTGGGTCGCCGTCAAGGATCGTCAGCTTGCGCAGGGGCACGTAGCCGCGCCACAACCAGTCGACCCGACGAGGGTGGATCGTGGCCAGGTCGACGCCCGCGAGCGGCTCGGCATCGTATTCGGACTGCAATCCGGCGCGTTCGGCCGCACCCAACACCCTCACGACTGGCCGCCCCCCCTCGCCGAGCGCACAGTCGCGCCAATCTCCGACTCCGTGAGCCCCGCAGCGAGTGCCGCCCGAGCCAACACCCGCCCGGCGAGACCTGACGGGACGCCTTCGTCGACTGCCCGGCGCACCGCCCAGTAGAGGAGGCTGTTGCGCCGACCTTCGCCTGCCGCCCGAACGGCGCCCACGAGTCGCGTGAGCGTGCGTTCGCCCTCCGCGACGCTGGCGATCCTCGCCGCCGGCCGCCGGGGCAGACCCGATGGTCGCTTCGCAAAGTCAACCAGCCAGGCGGGCACAGCCGCGACGGGCGCGTCGTCGGGCGGCACGCGCCAAACATAGGCGCCGACGGTCACCGAGGGGCAGACGACGATGAAGCCGCCCACCGACTTGAACTCGCCGATGTGAACGCCGCGGAGGTAGAGATCGTGGCCACCGCCCAGACCAGTCGGTGCGGCCAGGATGTGGATCCCGCCGCGGCCCGTCCGCGCGATCGGGCTCAAGGGGAGGCTAAAGCCGCCCTCGCGCATGAACGTCCTGATGGCGTCCAGGTGGTCGACTTCGATGTCGAAGGCGTCGAATGCCTCACCCGTGACGACGCCGATGTTCGGCCCCGGCTCGGACCGCCAGTACCGGCCGATCTGTTCAGGGTCGGACGTCGCGTCCCGCTGCCAGCCCCGATACAGCGGCCGCTTGCCGCCCGGTACGACCGGGAACACGCGCCATCCGAGACGCCCGTAGACGAGCGCCCACTCCCGAGCGGTGGTCGGCTGCTCGCTCACGACGCGACCGGCACCTTGCGTCGCCGACCGACCGGAAACTCGATGACTCGGCGGAGGATGGTGTAGTTCAGACCTTCACGGATGCCCGTGCGGCATGGCGGGGACGGACGGAGCGGTCTGCATCTGCCCGCAGCGGGCCGCCGAGCGGTATGCCGCCCGCGTGTCGGGACCGCTCCGGGACCGGATCGACCTGTGGGTGACGATGCCGCGGGTGGCCCCGGCGATCCTTGTCAGTGGCGCCGAGCCGGAGCCGTCGTCCGCGGTCGCCGTAAGGATCGAGGCAGCCCGCCGGTCGCAACGGGCGAGATCCAGCGCACTCAACGGGCGGCTCTCTGGTCACTCGCTCCGGACCGCCTGCCGTCTCGATCGGAAGGCCGAGGAGCGGGCGATCGCCCTCGCCGAGCTCGACGGGTTGTCCGCCCGCGGGACGGAGCGACTCCTCCGCGTCGCGCGTTCGATCGCCGACCTTGCCGGCGACGAGGTGGTCGAGACGCGCGCGCTCGAGGAGGCTGCGCGATTCCGTCCACCGATGCGACCCGCGGAAGCGCGGGCGGCTGGCTGATGCTGGGGATCGGCACCGCAGGTCCGACCGGGTCCGACCGATCCGACGACGCCCGGCGGTCAGACGGGTTCCTGGACGATCAGGCCGCAAGGTCCGACGACCGAGCCGCTCGCGCCGCGGACGATGCCGAGCGCGAGGCGTGGATCGTCCTCGCCTCGGTGCACGGGCTCGGCCCGATCGGGTTCGGACGGCTCCTCAGACGGTTCGGAAACGGGCGCTCGGTGCTGGCGACGGCGAGTGGTGCGAGGGGCGGGCGGGCGCTCGCAGCGGCCCTCCGCGGCGGGGCGGACGAGGGGATCGCCGAGCGCCCCGCGGATGCGGAGCTCGCCGAGCGGATCGTGCTCGCGGCCGCTCGCACGGAAGCACTCCTCGACGTGGTCCGACGGCACGATCTGACGGTGGTCACGCTCGAGGAACGGACCTTCCCGGATCGTCTCCTCCAGCTTGAGATGCCCCCGCATCTGCTGTTCGTGCGCGGCGACGTGGCCGCCATGTCGCGGCAGCGGGCCGTCGCCGTGGTGGGTACTCGACGGCCAACCGAGTATGGTCGCCGGATCGCCGCCCGGGTGTCGGCCGCGATCTCGGATGCGGGCGGGACGGTCGTCTCCGGCCTGGCGATCGGGATCGACGGCGCGGCCCACGCCGCCGCCGTGGCGACGGGGGCACCCACCGTGGCGGTGCTCGGCGGCGGCCACGGGCACCTGTTCCCACGAGCGCACGAGCGCCTCGCTGACGAGATCGTCGCGGCCGGCGGTGCGGTCGTGGCCGAGCTGTTTCCGGACGAGCGGCCGACGAAGGGCACGTTCCCGCGTCGCAACCGGCTCATCAGCGGTCTGGCGGACGCCACCGTCGTCGTCGAGGCGCCGTTGCGGAGCGGCGCGCTCATCACCGCGGCATGGGCCCTCGAACAGGGGCGCGAGTGTCACCTCGTGCCCGGGCCGATCGACGCGCCGATGTCCGCGGGTTGCCTCGCCTTCCTCCGTGAGAACTCCGGCCTGGCCCACCCGGTGGCGACGGTCCCGGATCTCATCGACGATCTCGGATTCATCGATCCCGGTCCGCGGCACGCCGTCGCCGTGGCGCAGGTCGAGCTCGGACCGATCGAGCGGCGGATCGTCGCGGCGCTCGTGGACGGCGCGACGACGACGGACGAGATCCTCCAGATCGTCCGCGAGCCGGTCGCGACGATCCTCGGCGGTCTGACGCTGCTCGAGATGCGCGGTCTGCTCACGAGTGCCTACGGCCGCTACCGACTCGCCGGACGACTCAGCGGGTCCGAGGTGGCCTGAGATGGGATTACGGCGTGCGGTTGCCCCCTCGAGAGGGGTGGTGGTAGGGTAGGCGGCGGTCGGCGACCGCGGTGCCGCCAGCCGGATCCGCCGCGGGACGCCGTCGGCTCGCGAGCCGCGCGCCAGGAGATCGACTATTGCGGAAATTCGCCGCGGCCGTGCTGGCCGTCCCCGTCCTCCTCGGGCTCTACGCACCCTTCGCTCGCCGACCGCGGATCGCGCTCCCCGGGATCGTGGTCCTCGCCGTGATGGTCCTCGCCGTCGTCGCGCTCGACGGTCCCGGCGCCCGTCCTGCGGCCGCGACGCCGCCGGCGGCCATCGAACCGCTGACCGCCGCCGCGTTCGGGCCGGCAGTCCGAGCCGGCCTCGCCTCGGATGCAGTGCTGACCGTCACGTTCAGCCGACGGATGGATGAGGCCTCCGTCGTCGAGGCGTTGCGCGTCGTGCCGGCCACCCCGATCGCGGTGTCGTGGAACGCCGCGGGCACGAGCGTCTCGGTCATGCCGACCCGGGCCTGGCTGTCCTCGACGTGCTACACGATCACGGTGGGCGCGACGGCCCTGGACAGCGTGGGTGGCTCCCTCGGCGCGACGACCCGGCTGGCGTTCATCACCGCGCCGGCCAGCGTCGCGACCGTGGCGCGGGTCGCCACCCAGACGGTGCGAGCGGCACGACCCGCGATCGTCCGGTTCCGCCCACTGAACGGGGCGTCCTCCGTCGCTCGGGCGGCGACGCTCTCGGTCCGGTTCTCGACAGCGATGGACCGCGCCGCGACCGCCCCGGCATTCAGCGCGACGGCGAACGGTCGGCCGATCGTCGGCTCGATCCGCTGGGCGGAAGGCGACACAGTGCTCGTCCTCACGCCGTCGACGGCATTGCCGGCTGGAGCCCTCATCCGGATGTCGGTTTCGGCGACCGCCCGCGCGGCGGCCGGCTCCGTCCTGGGAGCGGCGGTCACGGCGACAGCACGGACGATCGTCGCGACGACACTGACGGTACGCCCGACCGCCACCGTGACGCCGAAGCCCGCGCCATCGACACCGCCGCCATCGAAGCCGACAGCGTCGAAGCCCGTCGTCCCGGCCGCGGGCGGCTCTGCCGGCAGCGCGACGTGGTACGCCGTCGAGACGTACTACCTCAAGCTCATGAACTGCACGCGGACCGGCGGCTGGGTCACCTCGACCGGTGGGTGCAGCAGTCCCGGCGGTCTCTCCACGCCGCCGCTCGTCCTCGACGCCGGCCTGTCCAACCGGGTCTCGCGGCCATACGCGAAGCTCCTCGCCACGTCCGGGGCCTGCGACCATTTCATCAACGGGACGCCGACGGATCGCCTCCACCGGGCGGGTTACAGCGGCTGGGCCGCGGAGAACATCGGCTGCCGCTCGGCGCCCACCGCGTACGAATCGATGGTCTTCACCCAGATCTTCTTCCAGGATGAGAAACCGTGCGGCGGATACTGCCACTACGCGAACCTCATGAACCCGGCATACACGCGATGCGGGATCGGCGTCTGGATCGACCACGGCCGGATCCGGCTCGTGGTGGACTTCTACCACCCGTGACCGGGCGTTCGTCGATGGCGGATCGCAGGCGGGCCCGCGGATGATCCGCGACGTCGTCCTCCACCTCAACAACGAGCAGCCGATGATCGCGGACTTGTACGAGCTGCCGACCGCGAGCGATGTCTCGATCGTCTGTACGAACCTTCGGACGATGAACGGCAAGCGTCCCGTGTTCGTCGATCATTCGTCGTCGCGCTTCGTTTTCCCGCTGCAGTTCATCCGGTTCGTCGAGATCCCGCTCGAGGCACGGCCGTCGGCCGAGCCGCTCGAACCCAGGCGGGGACTGCCGGCGCCGAGCGACGTCGATCGGGTCGCGCCCGCCGTCGAACCGGAGCTCGAGATCGACGAGGACTTCCTGCAGCGGATCCGCGACGTCTGATCGACGCGGCGCGGACGACCGGTGAGCGGACGTGCAGCGACCCGGTGCTAGACTCCCCGGCGATGCCGCACAACCTCGTGATCGTCGAATCGCCGGCCAAGGCGAAGACCATCGAACGCTATCTCGGGCCGGACTACACCGTCCTCGCCTCGTACGGCCACGTCCGGGACTTGCCCGAGAAGCTCGGTCGGAATGAGCTCGGCGTGGACGTCGACCACGACTTCGCCCCGGTGTACGAGGTCGTCGCGGACCGCCGCCGCCAGGTCGGCGCGATCGAGAAGGCGGCGAAAAAGGCGGACATGGTCTACCTGGCGACGGACCTCGATCGCGAGGGCGAGGCGATCGCCTGGCACGTCGCTGAGGCGGCGGGGCTCGATCCGGCACGGACGCGACGGGTCACCTTCAGCGAGATCACCGAGCCGGCGATCCGCGAGGCGTTCGCCCACCCGCGGCAGATCGACACCCATCTCGTGGACGCCCAGCAGGCGCGTCGCGTCGTGGACCGCCTCGTCGGTTACCGGCTCAGCCCCCTCCTCTGGAAGAAGGTGCGGACCGGACTCTCCGCCGGGCGTGTCCAGTCCGTCGCCGTGCGGATCGTCGTGGATCGCGAGCGCGAGATCCGGGCCTTCGTCGCGCGGGAGTACTGGACACTCGAGGCGACGCTCGCCGCCCCGGACGGCGCCGTGTTCACCGCCGACATCGTCCGGATCGATGGGACGAAGCCCGAGATCGCCGACGAGGCGACGGCAACCGCCCACCGCGAGGCGATCGCGACCACGACGCCCGTCGTGGCGTCGATGGCGGTCAAGGGGTCCACCCGCAGCCCGGCCCCGCCGTTCACGACGTCCACGCTCCAGCAGGAAGCGAGCCGGAAGCTCGGCTTCAGCCCGAAGCGGACGATGTCCGTCGCCCAGCGACTGTACGAAGGGATCGAGACCGCGGAGGGGCAGGTTGGCCTCATCACGTACATGCGGACGGACTCGGTCGCCCTGTCCGGTCAGGCACTCGGGGAGGCCCGCTCGGTCATCGGCGAACGCTTCGGTCCGCGGTACACGATGCCGAAGGGCCGCCAGTACCGCACGAAGTCGCGCGGGGCGCAGGAGGCCCACGAGGCGATCCGACCGACGGCGTTCGGCCGCGATCCGGAGACGCTGGCCCGAACGCTCCCGCGGGACGAAGGACGCCTCTACCGGCTCATCTGGCAGCGAGCCCTCGCGAGCCAGATGGCGGCCAAGGAGCTCGAGACCACGACGGCCGAGCTGATCGGCGGTTCATACACATTGCGCGCCTCCGCGACGCGGACGGTCTTCGACGGCTTCGCCGCGGTCTATACAGAAGGCCAGGACGATGCGGCCGACGAGATCGAGCGGACCCTCCCGGCGCTCCGCGAGGGCGACGTGACGGCCGTGGACGCCGTCGCCGCCACGCAGCATTTCACGGAGCCGCCGCCACGGTACACGGAGGCGACCCTCATCCGGGCACTCGAGGAGCACGGCGTGGGGAGGCCGTCCACGTACGCGGCGACCATCTCCACGATCCTCGATCGCGGCTATGTCCGTGTCCGGGATCGCCGGCTTCACCCCGAGCCCGTCGGCGAGATCGTCACCGACCTCCTCGTCGGTCACTTCGCGGACCTCGTGGATCTCGAGTTCACTGCCCGGATGGAGGCGGATCTCGACGAGGTCGCCAACGGAACGAGGGCGTGGGTCCCGGTCGTGCGGGCCTTCTACGAGCCGTTCGGGGCGCTCGTCGATCGGAAGTCGGCGGAGATCCCGGCCGGCGAATTCCGGACCCTGCCGTCGGACGAGGTCTGCTCGGAGGGCCATCCGATGGTCATCCGGCTCGGCCGGAACGGGGCGTTCCTCGGTTGTTCGCTCTACCCGGAGCACAAGGAGACGCGACCGCTGCCGGGCGATATCGCGGGCGGCACGCCGGAGTCGCCGAGTGGTGACGGCGCGCCGCCTCTGCCGGGTGTCGGTCAGGCGTGTCCGGAATGCGGCGCCGAGCACGGAGGGACGCTCGTCGCGAAGCACGGCCGCTTCGGGGCATTCGTCGGCTGCGACCGCTATCCGGATTGTCGATACATCCACAAGGACGGCCCGCCGCCACCCGCGCCGCTCGGCTTCGAGGTGGTCTGCCCGACCTGCTCGACCGGCCAGCTCGTGACGCGGCGAGCACGGCGGACCGGGACGCTCTTCTGGGGTTGCTCGCGGTATCCCAAGTGCGACTTCACCACGTCGCGGGAGCCGCTCGGCGGGCTCCACGACTCGGACGGCGGGCCGCTCGCCCGCGACGGCGACGACGGGGTCATCTGCCTCGCCTGCGGCGCGCGGGTCGACGCGCCCGCGACGACCATCGTTCCGGGAGCTCGTCTTGCCGGAGGACCGCCCGATCCGGCGGCCCTCGTTCGATCGGCGCGCCGGTCGCGGGGCGCGACGGACGCGCGTGGGACCGGCCGAGGCCGCGGCGGAGCGGGCGCAGCACATGGTCCCGCGCGGCGTCCGGGACGCCGCCCGACCCGCCGGGCCGAGCCGACCGCCGGCGCGTGACGGACGGACCGGACGCCGACGGCGTCCTCGAGCGCTTCCTCCGCTCGCTCGCCGCCCGCGATGCCTCGCCGAACACCGTCCGCGCGTACCGGACGGCCGTCGGGACGTACCTCGCGTGGCTCGACGAGCGCGGACTCGACTGGCGACGCCCCGAGCGCGCGGCCCTCCGCGGGTATCTTTCGATCCTGTCCGACGGTCACGCCCGTTCATCGGTCGCCCAGCGCCTCGCGGCGATCCGCTCCTTCTATCGCTGGTCGACCCGGGCCGGCCTCACGGCTGGCGACCCGTGGGCGGCCCTCCAGACGCCCCGACTGCCGCGCCGCCTGCCGCGCGTCCTCGACATCGCCCAGGTGGAGCGCCTCCTCGACGCGATCGACGAGCCGCAGCGTGACGGAGATCCGGACGCATCCGGCGACCAGGCGACGGACACCCTCGGCACTCCGTCCACGGTTCGCCATGCGCTGGCGCTCCGGGACCGGGCCATCGTGGAGACCGCCTACGCGGCCGGGCTCCGGATCGGCGAGCTCGCGACGGCCCTGGTCGCCGACCTGGACCTGCGGCGAGGCGAGATCCGCATCCTCGGCAAGGGCCGCAAGGAGCGCATCGGCCTGCTCGGCCGTCCGGCCCGGGCTGCCCTCGCGGCGTACCTGACCGCCGCACGACCGCTGCTCGTCGCACGGTCCGGCGCGACGATCGAGCCGACGGAGATCTTCGTCAATCACCTCGGGCGTGCGCTCGGTGTTCGTGGTCTGCGGTATCGGCTGGAACGGCTCAGGGCGCGGGCGGGCCTGCCGATTGGCGTGTCGCCGCACACCCTCCGACACAGCTTCGCCACGCACCTGCTCGACGGCGGGGCGGACCTGCGGATCGTCCAGGAGCTCCTCGGCCACGCGAGTCTCGCGACGACCCAGGTGTACACGCACGTCTCCCCGACGCGACTTCGGACGGCGTACGAGGCCAGCCACCCGCGAGCGAGGATCGGCCGGGGGACGGCCCCCGATCTCGCTCCGTGACCCGCGGATCGGGCCGCACGCTCGCCCGCGCGGGCCTCATCGTCACGGGCGCCTATCTTGCGTCACGCGTGCTCGGCTGGGTCCGCCTCGCCGTCATCGGGACGACGTTCGGGGCTGGGGCGGACCTCGACAGTTTCTTCGCGGCTTTCCGGATCCCGGACCTCATCTTCCAGCTCGTCGCGGCGGGTGCCCTGAGCTCAGCGCTCATCCCGGTCCTTGCGGGGCTGACGGCCACGGACGAGGACGATCGCGCCTGGCGGGTGACCTCGACGGTCACGAATCTCATGATGGGTGCCCTCGCCCTCCTCGCTGCGCTCGTCTGGCTCAGCGCGCCGGTACTCATCCCGGTGATCGCTCCCGGCTTCGACCCCTCGCGTACGGCGAAGACGGTCGAGCTGACCCGGATCATGATCCTGAGCCCGCTCTTCCTCGCCCTCGCGGCGCTCGCCACGAGCGTCCTCAACGCTCGAGGCCGGTTCGCGGCTGCGGCGTTCGCGCCGCTCGCCTACAACGGAGCGATCATCCTCGCGGCCGTCTTCCTCACTCCGACCTTCGGCGTGGCGGCGCTCGCGATCGGGGTCGTGTTCGGGGCGGCCCTGAACTTCGTCGTCCAGATCCCGCAGCTCCGCGCGGTCGGGTTTCGCTATCGGCCGCACGTCGACCTGTCCGACCGGGAGGCGCACCAGACCCTTGTCCTGCTCGCCCCACGGGCGCTCGGACTCGCCGCCGGCCAGCTGACGTTCATCGTCGCGACGACGCTCGCGTCGGGCCTGCCGGTCGGCTCCCTCGCGGCGTTCTCGATCGCGTTCAACGTCTTCCAGATCCCGCTCGGCGTCATCGGTGTCCCGATCGGCATCGTGGCGTTTCCGACGCTCGCCGCGGAGCTCGCCCGGGGCGATGTCGCCCGGTTCGTCCACCTCGTGACCCGGGCATCGCGACTCGTGCTCTTCGTCATGCTCCCCCTTGTCGCTCTCGGGATGGTCCTCCGGCTGCCTGTCCTCCAGCTGCTCTTCGACTACGGCAAGTTCGACGACCAGGCCATCTCGCGAACGGCGGCCTCACTGCTCATCCTCCTCCTCGCGCTCCCGACGGAGTCGCTCATCGGGATCCTCGCCCGGGCGTTCTACGCGATGCGCGACACGCGGACGCCGGTGGTCGCGGCGGTGGTGGCGGTGGTGATCAACACCGTGTTCGCGGTCGCCCTGGTCGGGCCGCTTGGGCTCCAGGGCGTGGCCCTCGGGATCGTCCTCGGGTCCGCCGCCGAGGCGGGCTACCTCGCCGTCGTCCTCGCCGGGCGCGTCCCGGAGTTCCATCTCCGGCCGATCGGCGCGCTCGCCGTGCCGTCGATCATCGGCGCGGTCGGAGCGGGAGTGACGGGCCTCCTCGTGCGGAATGCCCTCGGGACCATCGTGGGCGGGGATTCGACGAAGGCGCTGACGTTCGTCGTCCTCGTCGTCGCGACCGGCGCGGGCGGACTCGTGTACCTCGCGATCGTGCGCCTGTTCCGGTTGCCCGAGCTCAGGTCCGTCGGTGGCCTCGTGATCGCGGCCGTCCGCTCCTCGGACGGTGCGGCATGACCACGCCGGACGGCGGCGACGCGGTGCCGGACGCGAGAGATGCGGCGACCTGGGACGCGTTCGTCGCGCACGCGCCGCTCGCGACCTATCTCCAGGTCTCCGGATGGGCACGGGTCAAGGCGGCGAACGGCTGGCGATCGCGGCTGGTCGTCGCCGCTCGATCGGACGGTTCCGGCTCGATCGGCGCGCAGATCCTCCTCCTCCGTCGGCCGGCTGGCGTCCCGTGGACGTTCGGCTATGCGCCGCGCGGCCCGCTCACGGAGCGATGGGACGCGGAGGCGATCGAGGCATGGTCGTCCGCGCTCCGCGGGGAGCGCTGGGGCGAGCGGGTCAGCCACGTCAGGATCGATCCTGAGGTCGAGGCCGGCGGACCGGCCGATCCCGGCGGGACGCTCGGCGCGGCATTCCGCTCGGCGGGCTGGCGTCCGGCCCCGACGGTCCAGCCACGCATCACCCGGATCGTCGATCTTCGAGCGGACGAGGCGGCCCTGTGGTCCGACCTGCGGACCAAGTGGCGTCAGTATGTCCGGCTCGCCGAACGGGCCGGACTCCGTGTCGTGGACGGCGACGGCTCGCGCCTCGACGAGTTCCACGCCGTCATGCGAGAGACGGCCGCTCGGGCGGGGACGCGGATCCGCGCCAGATCGGCGTACGCAGACGTCTGGGAAGCCTTCTCGCCGTCCGGCGGCGCACGGCTGCTCTTCGCCGATGGAACGGACGGCGCGGCCGAGGCGGTCCTCTTCCTTCTCCGCGTCGGTGACCGCGTCGTCGAGCCATATGGCGGGATGACGGGGCGCGGTGCCCGGGACCGGGCGAACTACCTCCTCAAGTGGGAGGCGATGCGATCGAGCCGTGCGGCCGGCGCGACGTCCTACGACATGTGGGGGCTCGTGCACCCGGGGATCCGACAGTTCAAGGCCGGCTTCGGCGGGCGCGAGGTGGAGCTCATCGGCGCCTTCGACCTGCCGCTCGACCGGTTCGGCTGGGCGGCCTACCGACTCGCCGAGACGATCCGGGATCGGGCACGGAGGCCTCGTCCGTGACGGTCCCGGTCCGGGACGCGACACCGGACGAGCTTCTCGACTGGGACTCCCGGACGGTCGATGTCCCGGGCGGCAACGTCTACCAGTCGCTCGCCTGGGCAAGCCATCGCGAACGTCTCGGCTGGCGGCCGCGGTTCCTCGTGTCGGCGGACGGTTCGCGACTCCTCGCCCTCGTCCGGCCGTGGCGAGGCATCGGCGGCGCGGGCGCGTACATCCCGCGCGGGCCCGTTCTCGGGAGCGGCTCGGTGCAGGCCGCCGGCGAGCGGCTCGTCGCCGCTACGGAGCATCTCGCGGCGAGCGGCGTCGACGTCGTCGCAAGCGATGCGGAGATCGAGGCCGCGACCGGCTACGGTGCCCTCATCGAGGCGAGCGGCTTCCGCCCGATCGAGGAGGTCCAGCCGTCGCGCCATCGGGTCGCCCTCCGCCTCCCGGCCGGCACGACCGAGGGGTCCGCGTTCCGGGCGATGGGCGAATCCGCCCGCCAGAGCGTCCGCTATGCGGAACGGGCCGGTCTGCGCGTGGTCCGGTGGGATATCCGTTCGGGCTATGGCGACGGCGCGACCGTCGGGGACGGATTCGAGGCGCCCGAGGCGCCCCTCGGCACCGCGAGCCGGGACGCGTTCGACCGCCTGTACGACCTCCTCGCCGCGGCGGCCGACCGCCGCCACTTCCGGCTCCTGCCGCGAGCCCCGTTCGTGGACTGGTCCATCGCCGCGCTCCTGGCCGGTCACGTCGTGCTCCTCGAGGTCGTGGATCCCGACGGCGTCCGACTCGGCGGGGCGACGTTCTATCGTCACGGAGGGCGTCTCACCTACTCGCACTCCGGCGATCGGGCGGATCTCCGCCGCGCGCGGCCCGGCGTCCCCCACCTCCTCGTGTGGCGGGCGATCCAGCTCGCCATCCGCGATGGCCTCGGCGAGGTCGACCTCGCCGGCGTCGACGTGCCCGGGCGTCGCCGGCGACCGGTCGAGGGTGAGGAGATGTACGGCCTCTATGCGTTCAAGCGGTCGTTCGGCGCGGAGTGGGTGGAGCTCGCCGGGAACCACGAACGGGTCATCCGACCGGCGCGCTATCTCCTCGGCCGGGTGAGCGGGCGGCTCGCCGCGGCCGGTCGAGCCGGGCGCGGGTAGGATCGAGCCGCGATGACGACAGGACGACCGGCACCGGACGCCTCGACAGAGGAGGGGATCGCGGCCCTCGTCGCTGCCGCCGAGCCGGGGTCCCCTCGCCGTCTCGGGTCGCTCATCGATCGGCTCGCCGATCTCGGGCCCGCCGGCCTGCGCGGGGCCCGGGCGGACGGTCGGGCGATCGGGTCCGCGGCGCTGAGCCATCTCGCCGTCCGCGGCGTCGCCGCCGACTCCCGGCGGGTCCGTCCAGGTTCCCTGTTCGTGGCGATCGCCGGGCTCCACGCGGACGGGCACGACTTCGTCGCGGACGCCGCTCGTGCCGGCGCGGTCGCCGCCGTCGTCGAGCGTCCGGTGCCGGAGGCACCGATCCCGCAGCTCGTGGTCGGGCGACCCTCCCGCGCCCTCGCGGCCGCGGCAGCCTGGTGGTACGGCGACCCGAGCCGGCGGCTCGCGGTCGTGGGGGTCACCGGAACGGACGGCAAGACCACGACGTCCTTCCTCGCCTCCGCGGCCCTCGAGGCGGCCGGCCTGCGGACCGGCCTCGTGGGGACCGTGGATACGTCTATCGGCGGTCGCCGGGAGGCGAACGAGGCGCACATCACGACACCGGAGGCACCCGAGCTGCAGGCGCTTCTTGCGGCGATGGTCATGTCCGGCGACACGGCCGCGGTCCTCGAAACGACCTCGCACGCCCTGGCCCTCGATCGTGTCGCGGAGGTCGCCTACGATGCAGCGATCCTCACGAACCTCAGCCACGAGCACCTCGAGCTCCACGGCTCGTTCGAGGCATATCGCGCGGCGAAGCTGTCGCTCTTCGAACGGCTCGCGGAGCGGACACCCGCGATCCGGCCCCGCGCCGGCATCGTCCATCGCGATGATCCCGCGGCGTCGCTCTTTGAGGCGGTCACTCGGGAGGCTGGGGCGCGCCTCGTCACCTACGGCGCCGATCCGTCCGCCGAGGTCCGCGCGACCCACGTCGCCGAGGACGAGCACGGCCTTCGGTTCGCCGTGGCGACGCCGCGCGGCGAGGCGGAGATCCGACTGCGACTCGGCGGTCGATTCAACGTCCACAACGCGCTCGCCGTCGTCGCCCTCGGCGAGGCCTGGGATCTCGACGCGGCAGCGGTCCGCCGCGGCCTCGAGGGCCTCGCCGGGGTCCCGGGCCGGATGGAGCGGGTGGACGCTGGCCAGCCGTTCGGGGCGATCGTCGACTATGCCCACAGCCCCGCGTCGCTCGCCGCGGTCCTGGACCTGCTCGCCCCGGTCGCGGCGGCGCGGGGCGGGGGACTCATCGCGGTGTTCGGATCGGCCGGCGAGCGGGACGTCGCGAAGCGCCGGATCATGGGCCGGATCGCCGGCGAGCGGTGCCGCATCGTCGTCGTCACGGACGAGGATCCGCGCGGCGAGGACGGCGACGCGATCCTCGACGAGATCGCGCGCGGGGCCGAGGAGGCCGGACGTCATCGCGGTCGCGACCTCCTCCTCATCCGCGATCGCGCGGCGGCCATCGCGGCCGCGGTCGAGCGGGCACGGCCCGGCGACACGGTCCTGTTCGCCGGGAAGGGGCACGAGCGATCGATCATCGGCCCGGACGGCCCGCTGCCCTGGGACGAGCGCGTCGCGGTCCTCGCCGCCCTCGCCGAGGCCGGCTTCACGGCGGGACCGCGCTCAGGGGGCTGAACACCGACCGCGCGGGCCCCGACTCCCCGAGGCTCCAGCCCGGAGGTTCCCGCGCGACCCACTGCTATCCTTGCCAGGCATGGCGATCGAACCGAGCGCGTCCTCGTCGGACGCGGTCCCCCACGCGGCGAAGGACGCACCAGCGGCAACGTTGCCCGCCGGACCGGCACCGCGGCGGCCCGCGAGCGGACGGGCCCGCCGCACGATCGAGCGTCCGTCGTCCTCCGCCCGACCCGGCGCATCGCTCGAGCACCTCCGGGCGGCCCTCCTCGAGTCCGTCCGACGGCACCATCCGGAGGCGGACCTCGCCCTCGTCGAGCGTGCCTGCGACCTCGCGGCCGAGGCACATGCGGACCAGCGCCGCGCGTCCGGCGAGCCGTATGTCACCCATCCGATCGCGGCCGCGCAGATCGTCGCCGACCTCGGCATCGATCCGACGGCGGTCGCCGCGGCGCTCCTCCACGACGTCCCGGAGGACACCGAGTACGGCCTCGTCGACATCGAGGAGCGCTTCGGGCCGGAAGTCGCCCGCCTCGTGGACGGGGTGACCAAGCTCAGCAAGTTCAGCACCCACAGCCACGAGCAGCAGCAGGCCGAGAACATCCGCAAGATGTTCCTCGCGATGGCGGAGGACATCCGGGTCGTCCTCATCAAGCTCGCCGACCGGCTCCACAACATGCGAACCCTCGCCGGACTGCCCGTGGAAAAGCAGCAGCGGATCGCCCGTCAGACGATGGAGATCTACGCCCCGCTCGCCGAGCGGCTCGGGATCTGGCAGGTCAAGTGGGAGCTCGAGGACCTCGCCTTCAAGACGCTCGAGCCGGACGCCTTCCGCGATCTCGCCCGCCTCCTCGACACTCGTCGTCGGAGCCGTGAGACGTACATCGACCGGGCGATCGAGACGCTCCGGCCGGAGCTCGCGCAAGCGGGCATCGAGGCCGAGCTCCAGGGACGTCCCAAGCACCTCTACAGCATCCACAAGAAGATGCTCCGCAAGGGCGCCGAGTTCGGCGAGATCTACGACGTCTACGCGATCCGCCTCCTCGTCTCCGAGCTCAAGGACTGCTACGCCGCGCTCGGCGTCGTGCACTCGCTCTGGCGGCCGATCCCCGGCCAGTTCGACGACTACATCGCGGTCCCCAAGAACAACCTCTACCAGAGCCTCCACACCGCCGTCATCGCCCTGGACGGCAAGCCGCTCGAGATCCAGATCCGGACCCACCAGATGCACCAGGTGGGCGAGGTTGGAATCGCAGCCCACTGGCGCTACAAGGAGGGCAGCCGCTCGGACCGCGAGTACGACGCCAAGCTCGCCTGGCTCCGCCAGCTCATGGACTGGCAGCGCGACGTGTCCGACGCGACGGAGTTCGTCGAGGGCATCAAGCTCGACATCTTCCAGGACCAGGTGTTCGTGTTCACGCCGCGCGGCGACGTCAAGGATCTGCCCGCCGGCGCCACGCCGATTGACTTCGCCTATCGGATCCACACGGACGTCGGACACCGGACGATCGGGGCGAAGGTGAATAACCGGCTCGTGCCGCTCGACTACCGGCTGAAGAACGGCGACATCGTGGAGATCGTCACGACGAAGGCGGAGCACGGTCCGTCGCGTGACTGGCTCACCATCGTCCGGACGACCCATGCCCGGGAGAAGATCCGCTCGTGGTTCAAGCGCCAGGAGCGGGACGACAACATCGTCCACGGGCGCGAATCGCTCGAGCGCGAGCTGCGGCGCCTCGCCCGGACGTCCATCCAGGCGATCGGGGTCGACCGCGTCGCCGAGATGGCCAGGGCGTACAGCCACGAGACGGTCGACGACTTCTACGCCGCGATCGGCTATGGGGCGATCAACGCCCAGCAGGTCGTCACCCGCCTCGGCGTCGTCGACGACGCGGAGCTCCACGTGCCGGCGGTCGCCCCGCTGTCGCTGCCGGTCCGGACGGGTGGCGTCCGCGTCAAGGGCGTGGGCGACCTGCTCGTCCGGTTCGGGAAATGCTGCCACCCGATCCCGGGCGACCCGATCACGGGGTTCATCACCCGTGGCAAAGGGGTGACGGTCCACCTCACGACCTGCTCGACCGTCGTCAATGAGCGCGAGGTGAGCCGCCTCATCGAGGTCGAATGGGAGGCCGCGCCGACCCAGACCTACCCGATCGCGATCCGCGTCGAGGCGTATGACCGGACCGGGCTCCTGTCCGACATCACCCAGGTCGTCGCCGAGAACAAGGTGAACATCCTCGCCGCCTCGGTCAACGTCTCACCGGATCACAGCACGATCGTCACCGCCACCCTCCAGGTCGCGTCCGTCGCCCAGCTCGCCCGGGTCATGAGCCGGATCGAGCAGCTGAAGGACGTCATCTCGGTCCAGCGCGACCTCGGGTAGGGCCAAGCGACCAGTTGACGGGTCGACGGGCCAGTGGGAGACTCCGACTGTCGCACTTTCTGACCGGAGCCAACGATGACACTTACCCGCGTCCGCCCGAAGGGCCAGATCACCATCCCCGAGGAGGTCCGGCGCGCGCTCCGCCTCGAGGAGGGCGACCTCGTGGAGGTGGTGATCGAGGACGGCTCGATCGTCCTCCGCCCGAAGCGGCTGATCGAGGCGTCCCAGGCATGGTTCTGGACCGATGCCTGGCAGGCCGGCGAACGGGAGGCCAGTGCCGACATCGATGCCGGCCGGGTGACGCGCTACGAGTCCGGCGACGAGCTCCTCCGCTCGCTCGAGTGATCCGTGCCGACCTACGAGCGGACCGGGCGGTTCGACCGTGATCTGGCCGTGCTCGATGCCGCGGAAGGCGCACGGTTTCGAGAAGCCGTCCGCAGGCTCGTCCGCAACCTCGCCGATGGGACGTTCCGGCCCGGACTGCGGGTTCGAGGCGTGGAGGGTGCGCCGGGAATCCTCGAGATGACCTGGGCGCCGAACGGTCGGGCGACCTTTCAATACGGACCGAGCCACGGATCGGGGCCACACGTGATCTGGCGGCGTGTCGGCACCCACGACATCTTCGGGAAGCCATGAGCCGGTGACCCACCGTGTCGTCCGGGAGCGGATCGATCCGCGCCTGACCGCGTCGCTCTTCGCCAACTACCGCAACGCCACCGACGCGATCCTCGAGCTCGTCGACAACGCGGTCGACTCGCGTCTCCCTGGTCGACCGCTCCGCGTCGATCTCACGATCCGGCCGGAGTCGATCGCGCTGCTCGCGGTGGGCGGGACCGGCATGAGTCCCTCAGAACTCGAGCGCGACTACCTGCGCTGGGGGGGGTCGCGCAAGCGGGCCGGCGAACGGATCGGCCGCTACGGGCAGGGGGGCAAGGCGGCGATCGGACACCTCGGGAACCGCTTCGCGGTCGTGGCTTCGCCGGGCGGTGACGACCGGGCATACGAGTTCGAGGACGATGCGTACCGCGATCGCAGCCGCCTGCGCACGTACGAGCTGCGCGAGCGGGCGAAGCCGGTCGCGGCCGACCTCGGGTATGTCCGAATCGAGATCGGCGAGGTGGATCGCACTGTCGATCCGCGCCGCCTCCGGGCCAGACTGGCGGAGGTCTACCGCCCTCTCCTCGGGACCGGCGACCTGATCGTCTCGGTCAATCGCGGGCCGGTGACTCCGGCGCCGTGGCCCCTGGAGGAGCGGCGCGACTTCAACGTCAGGGGTGGGGGCCGGATGGTGGCCGGCTGGTACGGGCTGCTTCCAGACCCACCACCTCCGTCGCTCGAACCGGGCATCCGTCTCTACCACCTGGGCCGACTGGTGGGCCCTCCAGACTGGCTCGGCCATCCTGGTCCGGCGCTTCATCCGGGCCTCAACCGGCTCGTCGGCGAGGTGGAGCTGTCGCACGTCCCGGTCACGATGAACAAGACGGACGTGGATCGCGACAGTGCCGAATGGCTCGCCGTGGAAGCCCGCCTCCACCGGCTGGTCGCCCCTCTCGTGCGGCGCCTGGCCCGGGAGGGTGCGACCGCCGTGAACCCGAGTGCCCTGCGCACCGCTGACCAGGTCCGCGGGATCCTCGCCCGGGCCCTGCGGCTGCTCGAGTCGGGGAGGCTGTTCGAGAGCGACGCCGGGTCGGCCGGGACCGGAGGCGGACGAGCCGCGCCGGCCACGCCCGCCGCGAGCCTCGGGAACGGGAGCCGGTCGCGGCATCGCCGAGATCGTCGTCCGGGCGCTCGATCCGCGCCTCCGGAGCGCCATGGTCATCGAGGACGGCGTGCGGCGGGTGATCATCAACGCCCGCTATCCCCTCTACGAGGTGCGCTAGGGCGACCTGTGGTACCAGCTCGAGACGGCACTCCGCGAGGTGTGCGTGACGATCCCCGAGGCGACCGTCCCGGAGTTCGAGCGCAAGGTGAACGAGCTGATGGTCGTGTCCCTGGCCCTCACCGAACGGCGGCGGCGATCGAGTCGAGGGTCACGGCCTCGGCAGCCGCGGGGGGCCTGGGCGAAGTAGCCTTCCGGGCCTGACGGGCGACTCGGCGCGGAGTCACGTACGACAGCGACTCGATCAACCCGCTGTGGAGCTGGGCGCGCGCCGCAGAGCCGGACGAAGCACTCAGGGATTCGCTGCGGCTCCTTACCCGCGCCCGGTAGACTCACGGGCGTGCCATCCTTCCGCGCTCCCCGGGGCACCCGAGATCTCCTGGCCGCGGAGCGATCGGCGTTCGCACGTCTCGAGGCGATCGCCCGCGATCTGGCAGGGCGATACGGCTATCGCGAGATCGAGACGCCGCTCTTCGAGCAGGGCGCGGTGTTCGAGCGCGGCATCGGCGAGGTCACCGACGTCGTCGAGAAAGAACTGTTCCGGATCGCGCCTCGGACCGAGGAAGGGGAGAGCTGGGCGCTCCGGCCGGAGGCGACCGCGGGGATGGTCCGAGCGTACCTCCAGCACGGGATGCACGTCCTTCCGCCCCCGGTGAAGCTCGCGTTGAGCGGTCCGATGTTCCGCTACGACCGGCCCCAGGCGGGCCGCTACCGCCAGTTCTGGCAATGGGACGTCGAGGCGATCGGGGACGGCGGCCCGGCGATCGATGCCGAGATCGTCGAGCTCGGCGCTCGCTTCTACCGCGAGGCCGGCCTGCCCGACGTCGAGATCCTCCTCAACTCGATCGGCGACCCCGTCTGCCGGCCGGCGTACATCGACGTGCTTCGCGCGCATTTCCAGAAGGAGGAGGCCGCGCTCCCGCCGACCGAACGGCGGCGGCTCGAGACGAACCCGCTGCGACTCCTCGACTCCAAGGACCCCGCGATGGCCGATCTCATCGCGACCGCGCCTCGGCTCGTGGACCACCTGTGCGACCCGTGCGACGAGCACTTCGCGTCCGTCCGGCGCCACCTCGACGGCCTCGGCGTCGGATATCGGGTCGAGCCGGCCCTCGTCCGCGGCCTCGACTACTACACGCGGACCGCCTTCGAGTTCTACCGCCGGGGCGCGGAAGGCCAGCAGCAGGCGCTCGGCGGGGGTGGCCGCTACGACGGCCTCATCGAGCTCCTCGGCGGGCGCCCGACGCCGGGGATCGGGTTCGCGCTCGGCCTCGACCGGGTCGTCCTCGCGCTCGAGGCCCTCGGCGGTCCGCCGGCCACCACCCCGGCGTCGCTCGTCGTCGTCGTGGGGGCTGATCCGGCCGCGACGCTCGAGCGGCTCCGTATCGCCACCCTCCTCCGGGCGGATGGCATCCACGCCCGGGCGGACCTCGCCGTCCGCAAGCTCGGCCGGCAGCTCGAGGGCGCGTCGCGCGACGGCGCGCATTTTGCGGTCATCGTCGGCGACGAGCTCGCGGCCGGTGACGTCCAGCTGCGAGACCTTGAAGCGGGGACGCAACGCCCGATCGCCCTCGACGACCTCGCCCGCGAGCTGAAGCGGGCCACCGCGAGCCACCACCACGGGGTCGGCGGCCGGGGCTGACCAGAATCGAGGCCGTCCGGCACGGCAGTCGGTGCCCGCGGCCGGCTACGATAAGCCGGCCATGACCCACCCGAACGACGCGTCGACCACGCCGGCCAGCCTTGCCACCCCGTACCGGACCCATACCTGTGGCGAGCTCAGGACGGCCGATTCCGGGACGACGGTCCGCCTGTCCGGTTGGGTCCATCGTCGCCGCGACCACGGCCACCTCGTGTTCCTCGACCTGCGGGACCGTCACGGGATCACCCAGGTCGTGATCGATGCGGAGGAGGCGCCGCTCGCCCACGAGACGGCGACCCGCGTGCGGAACGAATTCGTCGTCACCGTGGATGGGGCCGTCGCGCCGCGGCTGGCCGGCACCGAGAACGTGCGCCTCGCGACCGGCGCGGTGGAGGTCCAAGCGACAGGTCTCGAGATCCTCTCCGAGGCGAAGACGCCGCCGTTCTACATCAACGATCCGGACGCCCCGATCGATGAGAGCCTCCGCCTCCGCTACCGCTATCTCGACCTCCGCCGCGAACCGATGCAGCAGCGCCTCATCCTCCGCAGCCAGCTCGTCCAGGCGATCCGCGACGTCCACCATGCGAACGGCTTTGTCGAGGTGGAGACGCCGGATCTCATCAAGAGCACGCCGGAGGGTGCCCGCGACTTCATCGTCCCGTCGCGGCTCCAGCCGGGCACGGTCTACGCCCTGCCGCAGAGCCCCCAGCAGCTCAAGCAGCTCCTCATGGTCGCCGGGATGGACCGCTACTTCCAGATCGCGCGGTGCTTTCGCGACGAGGACCTGCGTGGCGATCGCCAGCCCGAGTTCACCCAGCTCGACCTCGAGATGAGCTTCGTGACGGAGGAGACGGTGATGGCCTTTGTCGAGGCGATGATCCTCGAGGTCACGCGAAGGACGGTCCCCGACCGCCCGATCCGGCAGGTCCCGTTCCCGCGGTTCACCTGCGCGGAGGTCATCGAGCGATTCGGCTCGGACAAGCCCGACCTTCGATTCGGCATGGAACTCATCGACCTCGCGCCGGCACTCGTCGACGCGAGCGGCACTCCAGCCTCGGGCTTCCGCGTCTTCGACGAGGCGATCGCCTCGGGTGGCCGGGTGAAGGCGATCGTCGCTCCCGGGATGGCCGGCCTGACGCGCCGGGAGATCGACGAGCTGACCGAGACGGCGAAGCGCTTCGGCGCGAAGGGGCTCGTCCATCTTGCGGTGGAGGCCGCGGGCGAGCTCCACGGACCGGTCGCGAAGTTCCTGTCGCCGGAGACGCAGGCGGCCGTCCTCTCGACCGCCGGGGCGGGGGAGGGCGACCTCATCCTCGTCGTCGCCGACGATGCCGCGGTGACCGCGGATGTCCTCGGTCGTCTCCGGGTCGAGCTCGGGGCGCGGCTGGGCCTCGGCGATCCGGACGAGCTCGCCTACTGCTGGGTCGACGAGTTCCCGATGTACCAGTGGGACGCGGAACACGTGCGCTGGGACGCGACCCACAATCCGTTCAGCGGCGTCATGCCGGACGACCTGCCGCTCCTCGCGACGCGGTCCGGCGATCTCGCGCGTCCGTCGCCGGATGATCCGGCGGGCCGCGCCCGGGCCCAGCAGTACGACATCGCCCTCAATGGCTGGGAGCTCGGCGGCGGATCGATCCGAATCCATCGGCGGGAGCTCCTCGAGCGGAGCTTCGCCCTCCAGGGCCAATCCGTCGAGGGCATGCAGGCGAAGTTCGGGGCGCTGCTCGACGCCTTCGAATACGGGGCCCCGCCGCACGGTGGGATCGCCCTCGGCATCGACCGCTGGGCGATGATCCTCACCCGGCAGGCGAACATCCGCGAGGTCATGGCGTTCCCGAAGACGCAGTCAGGCTCGGACCTCATGCTCGACGCTCCGTCCGCCCCGGATCCCGGCCAGTACGCCGAGCTCGGGCTCCGCCTGGTGGGCGCCTCGGAGCGTCCGAAGCCCTGATCGGCCGGTCGCCACTCGACGCGCTCCGCGAGCGCCCGCGCCAGGCGGCCCTGCTCGGGGCGCTGTGCATCGCGTTCAGCGGCATCTTCTTCCGCTTCTCCGGGGTCTCGCCGTCCACCGTCACGGTCTTCCGCTGCCTGTACGCGCTGCCGTTCCTCTGGCTCCTCGCCCACCGTGAGGGTCGGCGGCTCGGACCGCGCACGCGTCGCTCGCGGCTGGTGGCAGGCGTCGCCGGAGCGTTCTTTGCCGCGGACCTCCTTCTCTACCATCACGGTGTCGAGGAGGTGGGGGCGGGGCTGGGCACGGTGATCCCGAATCTTCAGGTGGTCCTCGTGGCGATCGCCGCGTGGCTCTTCCTCGGGGAGCGACCGGATCGACGGACCTGGCTCGCCCTGCCGGTGGTGGCCTTCGGGGCGTTCCTCGTCGCCGGCCTCCTCGAGCGCGGTGCGTACGGGGCGGATCCACCGCTCGGTGTCCTGTACGGGCTCGGGGCAGGAGCGAGCTACGCGGGCTATCTGCTCGTCATCCGGCAGGGCGATCGCGAGGGACGGCGACCGTTCGGGACGCTGCTCGACGCCTCGGCCGTCACGGTCGTCATCGCCGCGGTGGCAGGCGCGATCGTGGGCGACCTGAACCTCGTGCCGTCATGGCCCGCCCACGGCTGGCTCCTTGCGCTCGCCCTCGTTTCCCAGGTCGCCGGCTACGGCCTCATCAACGTGGCGCTGCCTCGGCTGCCCGCGGTGGTCACCTCCGTCCTCCTCCTCGCCCAGCCGGTCGCGACCCTCGTGCTCGGCTTCATCCTGCTCGGCGAGGTGCCGTCGATCCTCCAAGGGGGCGGCGTGCTGCTCATCCTCGCCGGCGTGGTCATCGCCGCCGGTCGGCGGAGCGCGCCGGCCCTGGCGAGCGGGGTCGTCGAACCGGCCTGAGGGGTCAAGTGTCGATAGCCGGGCCGCGCGTCGCGCCCGCCGAACCCGGCGGAGACTCAGGACGCTCGGTGCGGTTCCCGCAGCGGCGCGTCGTCGTCGCGGTCGGCGACCGCCGCGCCCCATTCGTGGGTGTGCCCGGCCGCGGGCTCCGGCGGGCCGACGTACGCCGGCAACGAGGAGCGCGGCGTGCGCACGTCGTGGGTGGAGCCCGGATCGCCGAGACCGAGCTCCCGTACGTCGCCGGGCCCGAACGCCCCAGCGATGAGGTCGTCCGGGTTCCCCTGTCCGGGGCGGGCGCGGATCGCGTCGAGCGACGCGGCCGGCACGAGGATCGGCCAACCGGCGACGCCGTCGAACGTGGGCCGCAGGACCGAATCAGGGAACGTACCGTGCGCCTCGATGAGCGAGGTGACGGTCTCCGGGCCGACCCAGACCATCGCGACCGGCCAGATGAGCCAGGCATCCGTCTCGCTGACCATCCCGGCCGCGATCTCGGCGCCGCGAACGATCGACGCGCTCAGGTCCGGGCTCTCCGCGACGGCGGCTCCCACGAGGGTGACCGGGCTGCCCGCGAGTGTCCGGGCGACCGTGTCGTCGCCCGCGGCAGAACCGACGACGACGATCGGCATCGCGCCACCGGACCAGGCGACGTCCGCGAGGCGTCGGACGGCGGCGACGCCCTCCGTGTCCGCAAGGGCGGCCTCGGCGGACGGGGCGACGATGATGGCGGCGACGGTCACGGACGCCATGCTACGCGACACCTGACGAGGGACGTGCGACAATCCGGCGGCCCATGGACCCGACTCCGCAGGCCATCGCGCCTCACGTCGCCACCCGTTCCGCCGCCGCCGCGACCCGCCGCAACCTTCGCAACGTCGCCATCGTCGCCCACGTCGATCACGGTAAGACGACCCTCGTGGACGCAATGCTCCGCCAGACGGGAGCCTTCCGGGCGAACCAGGCGCTCGTCGACCGGGTCATGGATTCGATGGACCTCGAGCGCGAGAAGGGCATCACGATCCTCGCCAAGCAGACGACGATCGATGTCGGGGAGATGCGGCTCAACATCGTCGACACGCCGGGTCACGCGGACTTCGGCGGCGAGGTGGAGCGAAGCCTCCTCATGGTGGACTCCGTGCTCCTTCTCGTCGATGCCGCGGAAGGCCCGCTGCCCCAGACCCGCTACGTCCTCCAGAAGGCGATGGCCCGCCGCCTGCCGGTCATCGTCGCCATCAACAAGATCGACCGCTCGGACGCGCGGCCGGCGGAGGTCCTCGACGCGGTCTACGAGTTGTTCATGGACCTCGGCGCGGACGAGCACCAGATCGAGTTCCCGGTCGCCTACACGAACGCCCGCGCCGGCACCGCCACGCTCGCGCTCGCCGAGCCCGGCACGGATCTGCGACCGCTCTTCGACCTCCTCGTCCGCGTCACGCCAGCACCGACGTACATCCCCGACCACCCGCTGCAGCTCCTCGTGACGAACCTCAGCGCGAACGACTACGTCGGCCGGATGGCCGTGGGTCGGATCTGGAACGGGCGGATCCGGACGGGACAGCGGATCGTCGTCGTGCGCGAGGAGCCGGACGACACGGCGGGCGCCGTCGAGCCCGGGCGGACGGTCACCCTGAGCGGAACGGTCACGAGTCTCCAGACCGCGCACGGGATCGAGCGGATCGACATCGAGGAGGCGGGTCCCGGTGACATCGTCTCCGTGGCCGGCCTGCCGGACGTGACGATCGGCGACACGCTCACCGATCCGGCCGACCCGCGACCGCTGCCCCGGCTCGACGTGGACGCCCCGACTCTGCGCATGACGTTCAGCGTCAACACTTCGCCGCTCTCGGGACGCGAGGGTCGTTACGTCACGTCCCGCCAGATCCGGGCGCGCCTGGACCGCGAGCTGCTCGGCAACGTGAGCATCGATGTCCGGGCGACGGAGTCGGGCGACACCTTCGAGGTCCGCGGACGCGGTGAGCTGCAGCTCGCCGTGCTCATCGAACAGATGCGCCGCGAGTCATTCGAGCTCCAGGTGAGCCGTCCGGAGGTGCTGCTCCGCGAGGAGAACGGCGCGACGCTCGAACCGTACGAGCGGATCACGATCGACATTCCGCCGGACTACATCGGCGAGATCCAGCACGCGCTCGCCGGGCGCAAGGCGCAGCTCGAGCAGATGACGACGGACACGGACGGCCGGGTCCGGATGGAGTTCGTCCTTCCGGTCCGCGGCCTCATCGGCTATCGCGGCCAGCTCCTCACGGACACGCGGGGGACGGCGCTCATGCACCAGATCGGCGAGGGTTACGGCCCGTGGGCCGGGGAGGTGACGCATCGGACCAGCGGGGTCCTCGTCGCCGACCGGGCGGGAACCTCGAACGCGTACGGCCTCTTCAATCTCCAGGAGCGCGCCGAGCTCTTCATCGGCTCCGGCGTCGAGGTGTACGAGGGGATGATCGTCGGCGAGAACACCCGCCCCGGCGACATGGACGTCAACGCGACGAAGGAGAAGAAGCTCACGAACATCCGGACGCACGCGCACGACGAGTCGCTCCGCCTCACGCCGCCCCGCCCGCTGACGCTCGAATCCGCGCTCGAGTTCATCGCCGACGATGAGCTCGTGGAGGTGACTCCGGCCTCGATCCGGCTCCGCAAGCGGCGTCTCTCGGGGCACGATCGGCGGCGCGAGCGCGGCCGGGAGGCGGACCTCCGACGGGAGCCGATGCCCGCCGTACCATAGGCCGCGATGACGATCTACCTCGACCATGCCGCCACGGCCCCACTCCGGCGCGAGGTCCTCGAGGCGATGCTCCCAGTGCTGGAGGACGGCTGGGGCAATCCCGGCAGTGCCCACGCCGCCGGTCGGACGGCCCGGGCGTACCTCGACGATGCACGGTCGAGGCTGGCGACCCGCCTCGGAGCCGACCCGCGGGAGATCGTCTTCACTTCCGGCGGCACGGAGGCGGACAACCTCGCGATCAAGGGCGCGGCCTGGGCCGCCAAGGCCCGGGGCCACCGGATCGTCACCACCTCCGTCGAGCATCACGCCGTCGGCCACACCGTCCGCTATCTCGAGAAGTTCGGCTTTGAGACCGTCGAGCTCCCGGTGGACCGCTATGGACGGATCGACCCGGACGAGCTCGACGCGGCGATCACGGAGCGGACGACGGTCGTCTCCGTCATGTATGCGAACAACGAGGTCGGCACGATCGAGCCGATCGCCGAGGTGGTCGAGCGGGTCCACCGCCACCGGGGCGTCCTCCTCCACGTGGACGCCGTCCAGGCCGCGCCGTACATCCCGCTCGATCTGGAGGCCCTCGGGGCGGACCTCGTGAGCGTCGCCGCCCACAAATTCGAGGGCCCGAAGGGGATCGGCGCCCTCTACGTCCGCCACGGGACGCACCTCCTCGCCCAGCAGCACGGGGGGAGCCAGGAACGCCATCGTCGGGCCGGGACGGAAGATGTCGCCGCCGCGGTCGGGATGGCGCGGGCCTACGAGCTTACCCGCGACGAGCTCGCGACGACCGCACCCCGGCTGCGGCGCCTCCGCGAGCGACTCCAGAAGGCCGTCCTGGCCGTGCCCGGGACCGAGCTCACCGGACATCCGAAGGATCGACTGCCGGGTCTGCTCTCGATCGTCGTCCGGGACGCCGACGGCAACGATGTCGTCCTCGGCCTCGACCTCGAGGGCGTCGCGGCGGCGATCGGCTCCGCCTGCACGAGCGGTTCGGCCGAGCCGAGCCACGTACTGCGGGCAATGGGCTATCCCGACGAGGAGGCCCGCGGCACGCTCCGCCTCTCGCTCGGCCGGGCGACGACGGACGAGGAGATCGCCGCCGCGGTGGAGATCGTGCCGCGCGTCCTCGCCCGTCATCGGGCCGGTCCGGCGTCCGTCGCCGAGCGTTCGGAGGTTCTCGCCCGGTGAGTCGGGTCCTCGTCGCGATGTCGGGCGGGGTGGACAGTTCCGTCGCCGCGGCCCTGCTCCACGAGCAGGGACACGAGGTCGTCGGGGTCTGGATGCGCCTCCACGACGGCGCCGACTCCTCCTCGGAATCGAGCCGCAGCTGCTGCACCCTCGACGCGGCCGACGATGCCCGCCGCGTCGCGGCCACGCTCGGCATCCCGTTCGCCATCATGAATCTCGAGCGCGAGTTCGAGGCCGGCGTCCTGCGGCCGTTCCTCGCCGCGTACCTCGGTGGCGAGACGCCGAGCCCCTGCGTCGACTGCAACACGCTGGTGAAGTTCGGGGCACTCCTCGGGCGCGCCCGGCGGCTGTACGAGTGCGAGGCCGTTGCGACCGGGCACTACGCCCGCCGCGATGACGGCGGCCCGGGCGGCGCCGCCCGGTTGCTCGTCGCGGCCGACGCGGACAAGGACCAGACGTACTTCCTCTATGGCCTCCGCCAGGACCAGCTCGCCCACGCCCGGTTCCCGCTCGGCGACCTGACGAAGCCGGAGGTCCGCTCCATCGCCCGCTCGCTCGGGCTCGTCACCGCGGACAAGCCGGAGAGCCAGGAGATCTGCTTCGTGCCCGGGGGTGACTACCGGACCGCGCTCCGCGATCGGGCTGGCTGGGTCCCCGAGCCGGGACCGGTTCTCGATGGCGAGGGAGCGCCCGTCGGCCGGCACCGGGGCGCGGCGGGGTACACGATCGGCCAGCGACAGGGCCTCGGCGTCGCCCTCGGCGAGCCGCGCTACGTGAGCCGCATCGATCCCCTGACGAACACGATCACGATCGGCCGCCGAGCCGACCTCGAGACGACGACGGTCGCCCTCGACGAGGTCTCCTTCATCGGCGGTGAGGCGCCCGGAACCGACGAGACGGGCTTCCGGGCGAGCGTCCGGATCCGCCACCGGGCGACGCCCGTGCCGGCCCTCGTCCGGCCGGTGCCGGAGTCCGAGCCCGCGAACGGAACGGCGCGTCCGCAGAGGCGCTGGACCGTCGAGACGGATACGCCGGTGTGGGCGGTCGCTCCCGGCCAGGCGGCCGTCCTCTATGACGGGCCGGTCGTCCTGGGCGGGGGACGGATCGCGCAGCGGTGACGTTTCGACGCGTCCCGGCGCGCGAGACGATCCGAACCTTGCGCCCACGACGGCGGGATGCTATATGAGTCGGTATCCAGCCCATCCAGCCGCCGCGGAGGACCCCAATGTCCGTGTCGTCGCCGTCGAGGCGCACTCGATCCCCCGGTCGCGCCGGTCTCGCGCGCAGGATCGCCGCCGCAGCGGCATCCGCGGTGCTGCTCGTGTCCCTCCTGCCAGCGGTGACCGCGGCGTCGTCGTCCGGCTCGGAGGCGGGCGACGCGCATTTCCACAAGGTCGGCACGACCGTGATCGTCGCGACCGGAACCGCGCCGGCGGGCACCGGCAGTCTCAGTGCTTCGAGCGAGCGGTCGCCCGCAGCCGACGTCCTCGAGCGCAGCCCTCGGTCGACGGTCGCTGCCGGCGGCCAGGTCCGGATCCCGGTCCCGTCATCGATCGGCGTCGACTCGCGGCGGGGTGACGTCTCCGGATTCGTCGGCCTCAGCCATGTCGACTCGCGCACCGCGAGCGGCGGCAATCAGTTCAGCCTCGAGCCGCCGGACCAGGGCCTGTGCGTCGGGAACGGCCACGTCGTCGAGACGGTGAACGATGTGATGGCCGTGTATGACACGCGCGGCCGGATCCAGTCCGGACCGATGGCGCTCAACGCGTTCTACCGGTACGCATACGCGATCGATCGGACGAGCGGCACATTCGGGCCCTTCGTCACGGATCCGAAGTGCCTGTACGACGCGGCGACGAATCGCTTCTACATGACCGTCCTCACCCTCGACACGGATCCCGCCACGGGTGACCCCATCGGGACGACGCACGTCGATATCGCCGTGTCCCAGGGCGGCGATCCGACCGGCGCCTGGACGATCTTCAGCTTCAGCACGACGAACGGCGACGGTACCCTGGCGGGTCACCCCGGCTGCCCGTGCCTCGGCGACCAGCCCCTCCTCGGAGCGGACGCCCACGGCATCTACATCTCGACGAACGAGTTCCCGGTCTTCAGCGCGGGCTTCAACGGGGCGCAGCTCTACGCCGTGTCGAAGTCGCTCCTCGCCGAAGCAGCGACGGGCGCGGTCGGCACGCTGCCGACCCTCGTCGCCATCAACCTCGGGTCGATCGCGACCCCGGACATCAATGGCACCTGGTACAGCGTCCAGCCGGCGACGTCGCCGGGCGGTGACTCCGGCGGGTCGGGCGGGTCCGGTGACTCCCGAGACTCCAGCAGCGGGACCGAGTACTTCCTCAGCGCCCTCGACTTCTTCGGGGCAGGGGATCAGCGGATCGCCGCCTGGGCTCTGACGAACACGGCGTCGCTCGATTCAGGGACACCGGCGGTCACCATGCAGGCGCCGGCCGTCCTCCAGAGCGAGCCGTACGGCAGCCCAGTCGCGTTCGGCGTGACCCAGCGACCCGGACCGACCCCGCTCGGCACCGCCCTCGGGGAGGGTCTCGAGCAGCTCAACGCGAACGACGATCGGATGAACCAGGTGGTCTACGCGAACGGCCAGCTGTGGTCCGCGCTCAACACGGCGGTGGGGGACGGGACGCGGTCCGCGATCGCGTACTTCACCGTGACGCCGAAGTGGCGCCATGGATCGTTCGCGCCGCGCCTGAGCGGCCAGGGGTACGTCAGCGTCGCGAACAACAGCGTCCTGTTCCCGTCCGTCGGGGTGACCCCGGATGGGCGAGCGACGGTGGCGTTCACGCTCGTCGGCCCCGACTACTTCCCGAGTGCCGCCTACGCCTCTCTCCGTCGCGGATCCGCGGGGCCCGTACGCATCGTCGCCTCCGGGGCCGCCCCGGAGGACGGCTTCACCGGGTACGCGGCGTTCGGCGGTGACGGGATCGCCCGCTGGGGTGACTACTCCGCCGCCGTGACGGACACGCAGGGCAACGTCTGGATGGCGGCCGAGTACATCCCCGGCGGCACCCGGACGCTCCTCGCGAACTGGGGGACGTTCATCAGCAGGGTCTCGGACTGACGCTGACCCTGGCACTCGCGATGGACGGGCCGGACCGCGAGGTCCGGCCCGTCCATGTTCGCCGCCTATACTCGGCGGCGATGAGCATCGGTCCCGCGCCCGTCCTCGCGCTCCTCGTCGGCACGTTCAACGCGGCCCTGTTCGTGTTCCTGCGGGGCAGCGGGGGAGGGCAGCTGCCGCTCCTGTTCGTCGCCGCCGTCCTCGGCGCGTGGGCGGGTGACGCGATCGGCGGGCGACTCGGCCTCGACCTTCTCCGGATCGGCGACTTCCGCCTCCTCAGCGCGATCGTCGTCGCCTGGATCGGGATCGGGGTCGTCTCGATCCTCGCCATCCTCGGGCCGGCGCGGCGTCGGACATGAAGCGCGCAGCGGCGGACGACGCGCGAGTCTCCGTCTTCCTTCGCGGCCTGAGCGCCGGTGCCCTCGTCGGCGCGGCGGTCGCCGGCTCGGCGATCTGGCGACACCTCAGGGATGCGGCCCGCCGCGACGTCGAACCACCTGCCGCCGCCGCGAAGGACGCCGCGCCGTAGCGTCCGCGTGGTCCTCGCGGCCGGCGAGTGCGGTTCGGTACCATTGGCCGCGATGCCGACCCCCGTCATGACGCACGACTCGCGGATCGTCAGCCTGCCCGCCGCGGAGATCCGCCGCCGCTTCATCGACTTCTTTGCCCGATCCCCGCGAGACCACCAGGTCGTGCCCTCCGCGAGCCTCGTCCCGGCCGGCGACCAGACCCTCCTCTTCACGAACAGCGGGATGGTCCAGTTCAAGGAGGTCTTCACCGGCGCGGAGCAACGGAGCTACGACCGCGCGGTGGACTACCAGCGCTGCCTCCGCGTGGCCGGCAAGCACAACGATTTCGAGGAGGTCGGGCGGACGCCGCGCCACCACACCCTGTTCGAGATGCTCGGCAACTGGAGCTTCGGCGACTACTTCAAACGCGAGGCGATCCACTGGGCGTGGGAGTTCCTCACCGTCGAGCTCGGGATCCCGGGCGACCGCCTGGCGGCGACCACCTACCGGGATGACCTCGTCGCGCGCGACGTGTGGCGGGACGAGATCGGGCTCCCGCCGGAGCGGATGGCCGCCTGGGGCGACGTCGATGGCGGCGACGACAAGAACTTCTGGCGGATGGCGGACACCGGGCCGTGCGGACCGTGCAGCGAGATCCATTTCGACCGCGGTGCGCACCTCTCGGAGGGCCCGGAGTGCGTCCCGGATCACAGCGAGCACTGCCCGCGCTGGCTCGAGATCTGGAACCTCGTCTTCATGGAGTTCGACCAGCGGCCGGACGGTCGCGTCCCGTTGCCGTTCACGAGCGTGGACACCGGGCTCGGCCTGGAGCGCCTGGCGAGCGTCCTCCAGCAGGTCCCGAGCAACTACGACACGGACCTCTTCACGCCGATCCACGCTCACCTTCGCGAGCTCCTCGGACACGACCCGGCCGATTTCGAGGCGGAGCGCTTCAGCTACCAGGTCATCGCCGATCACGCGCGGGCCATGACCTTCCTCATCGCGGACGGGGTCCTGCCCTCCAACGAGGGCCGCGGCTACGTCCTGCGCAAGCTCGTCCGGCGCGCCGTGCGGCATGGCCGGCTCCTCGGCCGGCGCGAGGCGTTCCTCGCCGAGATGGCCGATGTCGTCATCCGGGTCATGGCGGACGCGTACCCGATCCTCGTCGAGCGACGATCGGAGATCCTCGCCGCGATCGAACGCGAGGAGGCCCAGTTCGCGCGGACGCTCGACGCCGGGACGAGCCATCTGGAGGTCGCGCTCGCGACGGTCCCGACGACCGAGCGGACGGTCGGGCGACGGCCCGAGGACCTGCCGCCCGACGCGCCGCAGCTCGACGGCGCGCTCGCCTTCCGGCTCCACGACACGTTCGGCTTCCCGATCGACCTCACGGTGGAGCTCGCCGCGGAGTACGGCGTCGCGGTGGACCGGACGGGCTTCGCGGCCGCACTCGCCGAGCAGCGCGAGCGGAGCCGGAGCGGGCGCAAGGCGGACCTCGCCCGGCACGCCGAGCGGACGAGCCTCTACGAGGCGATCCTCCGGTCGCGGGGCGAGACGCTGTTCACGGGTTACGAGTCCACGAGCGCCGAGGCGACGGTCGTCGCGATCGTCCGTGAGGACGTCGAGTACGAGGAGCTGACCGGCAATGCGGCCGTCGAGGTCGTGCTCGACCGAACCCCGTTCTACGCGGAGGGCGGCGGCCAGGTCGGTGACCGTGGCGTCCTGCTCGAGGCCGGGGGCGGTTCGTCGCTCATGACGGTCGCCGATACGCAGCGGCCCGTCGGCGCGCAGGGGGGCGGCCTCGTCGTCCACCGCGGCACGCTCCACGGACGGCTCCGGGTCGGCGAAACCGTGCGTGCCGCCGTGGATCGCGAGCCGCGCGAGCGGACGATGCGCAACCATACCGGCACGCACCTTCTCCATCGCGCCCTGCGCAACGTCGTCGGCGAGCGGGCGCGACAGGCGGGCTCGCTCGTGACGCCGGACGGCCTGCGCTTCGATTTCCCGTTCGAGCGTGCGGTCACCGCGGAGGAACGGGCGGCGATCGAGGCGGAGGTCCGGGGCATCGTCCGCGACGCACGCCCGGTGAGCGTGACGTATCTCTCGATGGCCGACGCGATCGCCGCCGGCGCGGACGCGTTCTTCGACGAGAAGTACGGTGAGCGTGTCCGGACGGTGCGGGTCGAGGGCTACAGCCATGAGCTCTGCGGCGGCACCCACTGCGCGAACTCGGGGCAGGTCGGGAGTTTCGTCATCGTCGGCGAGCGGAGCATCGGATCCGGGGTGCGGCGGATCGAGGCCCTCACGGGCGACGGTGCCGACGCCTGGATCGGTGCGCGGCTCGAGACGCTCGACCGTGCGGCCGATGCCCTGGGGGCCCAGGCGGCGGACGTGATCGTCGAGCGGATCGGAGCCCTCCAGGGGGAACTCCGCGAAGCGCGCCGCCGACTCCGGTCCGGCGAGGGCGCCGGCAGCCCGCAGATCGCCGAGGCGGTCGCCGGCGCGGAGACCATCGGCCCGGAACTCCGCCTCATCGCCCGACAGGACGGCTGGGAGTCGATCGAGGCGATGAAGGCGTTCGCCAAGGAGCTCCGCGGCGTGTTCCCGTCCGGCGTCATCGCGCTCGCCGACGAGCGGCCCGAGCCGCAGCTCTTCATCACCGTCAGCGACGACCTCGTCGCCCGTGGGATCGCCGCCGGCGCCCTCGTCCGGGAGGCGGCCACGAAGATCGGCGGCAACGGTGGCGGGAGCCCCCGGATGGGCCAGGCGAAGGGCGGCGACCCGACCGCCGTCGGGCGAGCCTGGGATGCGGTCCGCGAACGCCTCCGGACCTCCGGCTGACGATGGCCTTCTGGCGCCGCATCTGGCAGCGCGATGGGGAGCCGGCGCTCGCTGCCTGCACCGCCCTCGACGTCGGCACGGAGTTCGCCAAGGCGCTCGTCTTCGAGATCGACGATGCGGGTCATGGCACCGTCCGCGGCGTCGGTCGCAAGCGGCAGGGACTCTCGCACATGCAGTCGGGTACGGTCGCGGACATCGGGGCCGTCGTCGACAACTGCTCGGTCGCCCTCCAGGAGGCCGAGGAGATGGCCGGCTTCCGTCCGACCCAGGTCGTCATCGGCATCGCCGGCGAGCTCGTCAAGGGCTTCACGACGACGCACAGCCAGGAGCGCCGGAAACCCGACTCGCCGATCACGGAGGCCGAGCTCCAGCGGCTCATCGACGGCGTCCAGCGAGAGGCGCTCCGGGAGGCCGAACGGGCGATCACCTGGGAGACCGGCCTGCCGCACGTCGACGTCCGCCTCGTCCACGCGGCGATCACCGGGGCGAGCATCGACGGATACGCGCTCACGAACCCGGTCGGCTTCCAGGGCAGGCACGTCCGGATCAGCATCTTCAACGCGTTCGCGCCGCTCGTCCATCTCGGCGCACTCCAGAGCGTGGCGAGCCAGCTCGACCTCGAGCTCCTCGAGGTCGTCGCCGAGCCGTACGCCGTCGCCCGGGTACTCGGCGCGGACGGCGTCCACCAGTCCGGAGCGCTGTTCATCGATGTCGGCGGTGGGACGACGGACGTCGCACTCGTCCGCCAGGGCGGCATCGAGGGGACGCGGATGTTCGCCCTCGGCGGTCGGGCCTTCACGAAATCGATCGCCGATCGACTCGATCTGCCGTTCCCGCGCGCCGAATCGCTCAAGGTGGACTACGCCCGCGGCCTCGATGTCCCCGATCGCGATCAGGTCGCGGCGGTCATCGCGGACGACGTGACCGTCTGGGCAGCCGGCGTTGAGCTCGTCACGGAGGAGCTGGCGGCAGGTGAGCAGCTGCCGGCCCGAATCTACCTGTGCGGCGGAGGATCGAGGCTGCCAGAGGTCCGGGCCGCCCTCGCCGCAGAACCGTTCTGGGCACGCCTGCCGTTCAGCCGTCCGCCCGAGGTGACGATCATGTCACCGGACCAGGTGACGACGATCCGCGACGGCACGGCGCTCCTCGTCGACCAGCAGGACGTCACGCCGCTCGGGCTCGCCTACCAGGCGATCGAGCTCCAGGCCGACGAGGATCCGCTCGATGCCGCGCTTCGACGGGTGCTCCGGGCGATGAAGGTCTGAGGTCCGGGCACGTGGCGAACGACACGGCGATCGTCTACCTCGACGTTGACGACGAGATCACCTCGGCGGCCACCCGCATCCGGAGTGCGGAGGCGCCGCGCATCGCCCTCGTCCTGCCGCCCGGATCGCGGCTCGCCACGTCGCGGATCAACTTCCGGCTCCTCGCTCGCGAGGCGCAGGCGCGGAGCCGGCAGCTCGTGATCGTGGCGCCGGAGGCGGCGACGCGTGCTCTGGCGGCGTCAGCCGGGATCGACGCGTACGCGGCGGTGCGGGACCTTGATGAGCCGGACGGCATCGAGCGGCACGCCGCGATCGCGGGGAGCCGCGATGCGGCGTCGGCCGAGGCATACGTCGGCGGGCCGTCCCCCCGCGCCGGCGGCGCGAGCGCGGACGCGCATCCGATCACGGCTCGGAGCACGGCCCCGGCACTGCCGGTCGTGGGAGGTGGGCGACGGCCGGGAGTCGGCGTCTCGTCCGGCCGCATCGCCGCGGTCCTCGTCGGGGTCGCCATCCTCCTGCTCGCGATCATCGGATACGTCTTCCTGCCGGCCGCCACCATCGTCGTCACGCCCAGGATCGATCCGCTCGGACCCCTTACGTTCACCGTCCGCGCAGACCCGACCGCGTCCGCGCCTGACGCGGCGACGGGTGTCGTGCCGGCGACGGTCCCCACGTTTCCGCTGACCGCGTCGGGCACGTTCCCCTCCAGCGGCAAGAAGGTGACGAACACGGCGGCCACGGGCTCGGTGACATTCTCGAACATCGATCCGTTCGCCCAGCACACGATCGCGGCCGGAAGCGTCGTTTCGACGCCCGATGGGATCGGGTTCGCGACGACGCGGGTCGTCATCCTCAACCCGGCCCAGCTCGTGGACTCCGGTGGCAACATCGTCATCGTGCCGACGACCGGCAGCTCGCCGGTGACCGCGGTGGCGGGCGGGACGGCGGGGAACGTGGGGGCCGGCGCGATCCGGATCCCGCCGCCGGACCAGAATGCACGGAAGATCCAGGTCCGCAACCCGGCGCCCACGAGCGGTGGGTCCCACACGGAGGCGCTCATCATCGCCCAGAAGGACATCGACGCGGCGACGGCCTCACTCGCGACCCAGCTCGCGACCCAGCTCGACGCCACGATCGCCGATCCATCCCAGGTTCTGCCCGGCTCGACGGTCTTTCCGGAGACGAAGGCGATGACGGCTGCGACACCGACGGTCGATCCGACGACGCTCGTCGGCCAGCAGGTGACCTCGTTCAGCTACGGGCTGACCGCCACCGGCAGCGTGACCGCCGTCGATCTGGCGGCGGTCGAGGCACTCGCGACCGCGCAGCTGAGCTCGAGCGTCGCGGCGGACCACACGCTGGTCGCCGGATCGGCGCAGGTGACGGTCGGCAAGGGTCGCCTCCAGTCCGGCACGATCGTCTTTCCGGTCCGGGCGACGGCGCAGGAGGCGCGGACGCTGACGGGAGTCGACTTGCTCGCTCTCGTGAAGGGCAGGTCTGTCGCGGAAGCCGAGGTCGCCCTCGGACCCTACGGGACCGCGAGCATCACGCTCTGGCCCGGGTTCACGGACCGCGTTCCGGGCTACGACTTCCGGATCGACCTCCGCATCGCGGCCGGTTCGGGTCCCGCCGGGCCAGGCGGTGGGGGCGCGACGCCGGCTTCTCAGCCACCCGCCGGCACGGACCGGCCGTCCGGGGGCAGCGCGCCGAACGGGATTCCGACGAAGGTGCCTCCGACGAACAGTCCAGCACCGAGCATGACGCCGAGCGGTCCGTCGCCGAGCGCGGCGGGGAGCGGGGCACCGTGACCCGATTGCTCGCCATCGACCTCGGCGAGCGCCGCATCGGGCTCGCCGTCGGGGACGATCTGCGCGGCGGAGCCGTTCCGTTGACGACGGTCGCGCGCGGACGCTCCATCGCCGACGACGTCGCCACGCTCGGCCGGGTGGTCCAGCGGGAACGGATCGACGAGCTCATCGTGGGCCTGCCCATCGACACCGCGGGCACGGAGGGTGTCCAGGCCGACCGCACCCGCAGCTGGGCGGCGGCCGTCGCGGCAGATCTCGACCGCCCGATCGCTTTCCGGGACGAACGATTCTCGAGCCGCATCGCCGAGGAGCGCCTCGGACCAATGCCGCGCGGCCGGTCCGGCGGTCCGCCGACGGCGACGCAGCGCAACCGGTACCGGGCCCGCGTCGACCGCGAGGCGGCGGCGATCATCCTCGAGGCCGAGCTCCGCGCCCGCGCCGGGACCGCCCCGGCCCCGGCCCCGGTGGGAGGCACCGAGCGATGACGATCCGACGGGGCGGCCCGCCCCGCGGCCGCGCGGATGCGGCCCCCGACCAGGCGCACGTCGTCGGTGGCGTCGACGGCGTCGACCGCACGATCGAACGCCCGCCCGCCCGGGACCGGCGTGATCGCCGACGACCGACGGGTGGCGGAGGTCGCGGTGGGTTCGGCGGGCTGGTCCGCTTCGTCGCCTTCGCCCTCGTCCTCGGCGCCGTCGTCCTCGTCGGCCTCGTCACGGTCCTCCGACCGGTCGCGGCGGGAGCGATCGTCGGCTGGGCGTCTGACAACCCGACCGCGCTCGGCATCCCGTTCGTCGCGGATCTCGTCCGCGAGGATCTCGGCGCCTCCCTCACGGCGGCCCCGAGCACGGACGCGACGGAGGTCGACTTCATCGTCGCGCCCGGCGACACGGCCCGCGGGATCGCGGCGCGACTCCAGACCCAGGGCCTCCTGATCGATGCCCGAGCCTTCGTGTTCACCGCGATCGAGCGAAGTCTGACGAGCAAGCTCGAGGCCGGAACGTTCATCCTGCGCCGCAACATGACGCCCGACCAGCTCGTCACGGCGCTCCTCCAGGCGAAGAGCCTCGCCATCGACATCTCGTTCCGCGAGGGTCTCCGGGTCGAGCAGATGGCCGCCAAGCTCGAGACGCTGCCAGTCACGCTGGACCCGAAGCAGTTCTACGACCTCGCGATGCACCCGACCGCCTCGATCCTCGCCGCCCATCCATGGCTGCAGCTGCCGAAGGGCGCCTCGCTCGAGGGGTTCCTCTACCCGGCGACGTACCAGGTGCTTCCCTCGATCACGCCGGAGCAGCTCATCGGCAAGATGCTCGATGCGTTCTACACGCAGGTCGGACAGGCGCGCGTCGCCGTCCCGGCGAGCCGCGGCCTCACGTTCTACCAGGTCGTGACGATGGCCTCGCTCGTCGAGCAGGAGGCGAGGCTCGACGCCGAACGGCCGCTCATCGCCGGCGTCTTCCAGAACCGGCTCGACCCGAAGCTCTTCCCGACCCGCCTGCTCCAGTCGGACACGACGATCTTCTACATCAACGACACCGTCCAGCTCGCGAAGATCCCGTTCGCGGCGTGGGCCCAGTACTCGTTCTGGGGCCCGTTGACGGCACCGATCAAGGATTCGAGCGTCTCACCGGCGCTCGCCAAGTACGACACGTACACGGCTCCGGGACTCATGCCGGGGCCGATCTGCTCGCCCTCGCTTGCATCGATCGACGCCGTGCTCCATCCGGACACCGCGACCGGCTACCTCTATTTCGTGGCCAGGAACGACGGCTCGAACACCACCGCGTTCGCGAGGACGCTCGCCCAGCACGAGATCAACGTCCGCAAGTACAGCAGCGCGCCCTGACGGGCGTCCTCCGTGTCGGCTGACGCAGCGCCGCGGGCGGGTCCGCGATTGAGGCTCGGGCGGCGAGCCTCGGCTACAATCCGCTCCACCACACCGTCACGTTCCGCCGGCCTTCGCGCGTTGCCCTCCGGCGACCGATGGCCAGCCCAGGAGCCCCACCCATGATCAGCACCGGCGAACTGCGCAAGGGCGTCGCCATCGAGCTCGACGGCGATCTCTGGCAGATCCTCGACTATCACCACATCAAGATGGGCCGTGGCTCGGCCCAGGTCCGGATCACCCTCCGCAACATCAAGCGAGGCCAGACCGTCGAGCGGAGCTTCCAGGCCGGCACCAAATGGCCGCGCGCCCAACTCGACCGGCGGCCCGTCCAGTTCCTCTACCGGGACGGCGACGAGTTCCATTTCATGGAGAACGAGACGTACGACCAGTTCCACCTGACGGCGGAGCAGCTCGCCGACGCGGCCCTCTACCTCAGGGACGGGATGACCCTCGACCGGACCAGCTACCAGGGTGAGACGATCGGCGTCGAGCTGCCGGTCACCGTCGACCTCACGGTGACCGAGACGGAGCCGGGGTTCGCGGGCGACACGCAGACCGGCGCGCGCAAGCCGGCGACCACGGACACCGGCCTCGTTGTCCAGGTGCCGATCTTCGTGAGCGAGGGGGACACCATCCGGATCGACACCCGGACCGGCGAGTACCAGACCCGCGTCTGAGCTCGTCGCCATCCGCTCAGGAGCGGTCGGCCCGCGGGTGTCCGCTCGCGCCGTGGCGCGCCGCATGGCCCGGGGCGTCTCGCTGGGCACGGATCGATGAGCGATCCGCTCGATCCCCCGGACTGGGCATTGCCCGCCTGGGACGCGGATCGGTCCGCGACCCGCCCGAGCGTCGGCGGGCCGCACCGGGACGAGCGCGCCGAGGGACGATCGCCGGCCGACCGACAACCCCCGTCGCTGCGCATCCTCGCCGTCACGGACGTCACCCGCGCCGTCCGGGACGCGGTCCGCGGCGACGAGCGCCTCCGCGACCTGTGGGTCGAAGGCGAGGTCGGGCGGGTGACGATCTCCAGCGCCGGCCACGGGTATTTCAACCTCAAGGACGAGCGGAGCCAGCTCGCCTGCATCTGGTTCCGCGAGGACCGCCTCGCGTCGCCGTTCGAGGCACGGGTAGGCCTGCGGATCGTCGCCCACGGCCGCCTCGACGTCTTCGAGCCGGGCGGGGTGTACCAGCTCTACGTCGACGCCGTGCAGCCCGCCGGGTTCGGCGATCTCGCCATCCGCTTCGAGGCGCTCAAGGCGCGGCTCGCCGCCGCCGGCCTGTTCGACGCAGCAAGGAAGCGTCCTCTGCCCGGACGCCCGGCCGTCGTCGCGGTCGTGACGAGCGCGACCGGCGCGGTGTGGCACGACATCGTCCGCGTCGTCGAGCGCCGCTGGCCGCTGACACGGGTCATCCTCTCGCCGTGCCTCGTGCAGGGCGACGGCTCGGTCCCGAGCATCGTCCACGCCCTCGAGCGGATCGACCGCTGGGCGGACCGCCTCACCGCGGACGGTCGGGGCGTGGAGACGCCCACGGTCACGATCCTGGCTCGCGGGGGCGGGTCGCTCGAGGATCTCTGGAGCTTCAACGACGAGGCGGTCGTGCGGGCGGTCGTCGGCCACGGACGGCCCGTGGTGGCGGCGATCGGCCACGAGACGGACGTGACGCTGGCGGACTTCGCGGCAGACGTGCGGGCCCCGACACCGTCGGCGGCCGCCGAGCTCGTCGTGCCCGACCGCGCGGAGGCGCTCCGACGTGTCGCGGCACTCGACCGTCGCGGGCAGCTCGCCGCGGAACGCCGGATCGGCACGCTCGGCGTCGTTCTCGGCAATGAGCGGCGGGTGCTTGCCGGTCTCCATCCCGCGGTCCGGATCGCTGCCGATCGAGAGCGGAGCGGGGCACTCCTCGACCGTGCCACCGCCGCGGCCGGGATGCGGGTCGAGCGATCCGCAGCACGACTCGCCCGGTCCGTGTCGCTCATCCCGATCGTCGTCCGACGGGAGCTGGGCGGCGCCGAGAACCGGCTCATGGTGGCGGCGGCAGCGCTCGGCGCACTCGGTCCGCAGGCCACCCTCGAGCGCGGCTACGCGATCGTCCGGCGGATCGACGATGCGCGGATCCTCCGCGTCCCGACGGATGCCCCTCCCGGCACCGGCCTGACGATCCGCCTTGCCCACGGCGACCTTGCGGCGACCGCCGGGCCACGATTCCGCCCTCGATCCGGGGCGGCGGGCGAGATCGCCGATCCATGATCGGCGATCTCCTCATGCTCGCGGTGATCGTCGTCGTGACCGCTGCGATCGGCTTCGTCATCGGTAAGCTCATCGCGCCGCGCCTCATGCGGTCGACCGATCGAGAGGAGCGAGACGATGACGAGCCCCGATGACGCGGCCCTGAGCCGGTCGCCGTCCGTGGCCGCTGCCGATGACGGGCTGACGTTCGACGCGGCCCTTGCGGAGCTCGAGCGGATCGTGGCCGCCCTCGAGGCCGGTGGCGCGCCGCTCGAGACGACGCTCGAGCTCTACGAGCGCGCGGTCGCGCTCGAGTCCCGCTGCTCCGCGTTGCTCGCGGAGGCGCGGCTGCGGATGGAACGTCTCGTCGAGCGGAGCGGAGGCCGGCTCGAGACCGTCGCCATCGAGGACCGCGCGGCGACCGAGCCCGGCGCCTGACTGTGCCCCGGTCGGCCGGCCCGTCCTCGGGACGCTCGCGGCCGGTCGGCGTAGACTCCGCTCGCCGCCGGACCCATCCCCGGCCCGGCCGCATGGCGACCGCGCGTGAACCGACCATGAGGAGCATCGCCGACGTGTCGATCCTCGAGCGCGTGAGTGCGCCCGCCGACCTCCGTGGACTCGATCGCGAGCAGCTCGATGAGCTCGCCGCGGAGATCCGGGAGACGATCGTCTCGACCGTCGCCCGCACGGGCGGCCATCTCGGCAGCTCGCTCGGCGTCGTCGAGCTGACGATCGCCCTCCATCGCCTGCTCGACTCGCCGCGGGACCGGATCGTCTGGGACACCGGGCATCAGGCCTATCCGCACAAGCTCCTCACCGGGCGCGTGGCGCGGTTCCATACCCTGCGCCAGCTCGATGGAGTGGGTGGCTTCCCGCGTCGGAGCGAGTCAGAGCACGACGTCTTCGACGGCGGCCACGCGGGCACCGGTCTCTCGATCGGCGAGGGCCTCGCCACCGCACGCGATCTTCGCCACGGCCGCGAGCGGATCGCCGTCGTCGTCGGTGATGCGGCCCTCATGAGCGGACTCTCGTTCGAGGCGCTCAATGACGTCGGCCAGCGCCAGACGCGGATCCTCATCGTCCTCAACGACAACGAGATGTCGATCAGCCCGACGGTGGGCGCACTGTCGAAGTACCTCTCCACGATCAAGCTCTCGACCGCCTGGCAGACGAGCAAGTCGGCCTATGACCGGGCGATCGAGCGGCTGCCCATCATCGGCGAGACTGCGCTCGATCTCTCGAAGCGGGTCCGGCGCTCCGTCGTCCAGTTCGTGCAGCAGCCGGGCAGCCTGTTCGAGGACCTCGGCATCACCTACATCGGCGTCGTCCCGGGTCACGATCTGGGGGTCCTCGAGGACACGCTCGGGCGCGCGCTCGAGCTGCGCGGGCCGGTCCTGGTCCACGTCCGGACCCAGAAGGGGCGAGGCTATCGACCGGCGGAGACGGACCAGGTCGGCTTCCATGGCGCGGCGCTCCCGCCGATGGGCGATGTGGCGCGGGCGGAGGTCGCCGCCGTCGCCACACGACCGCGAGCCTGGTCCGCGATGCCGACCGAGTCGATGATGGATGATGCGGCGCCGCCGACGCCCGTCGTCGAGGCCGTGAAGCCGCCGAACTACACGGCGGTCCTCGTCGGCGAACTCATCGCAGCGGCTCGCGACGACCGCCGGATCGTCGCGATCACGGCGGGGATGCCGACCGGCACCGGCCTCAACCGCTTCCAGGCCGAATACCCGGACCGGTTCCTCGACGTCGGGATCGCCGAACCGCACGCGGTGACGCTCGCGACGGGGCTCGCCATGGGCGGTGCCCGTCCCGTCGTCGCGATCTACTCGACGTTCCTCCAGCGCGCCTTCGACCAGACGGTCCACGACGTGTGCCAGAACGACCAGCCGGTGATCCTCGCCGTCGACCGGGCGGGACTCGTGGGCGAGGATGGCACGAGTCACCAGGGGATGTTCACCCTGCCGGCCCAGCGCCAGCTCCCGAACCTCGTCATCGCGAGCCCGAAGGACGAGCAGGAGCTCCGCTCGCTCCTCCGGACCGCGCTCGCCCAGGATCATCCGTTCGCGATCCACTATCCGCGCGACCCGGGCTTCGGTCTCCCCCCGGCGGAGCCGGCGATCCTGCCGATCGGGCGCGGCGAGCTCGTGCGGTCCGGGACGGACGTCCTCATCGTGGCCTTCGGGCCGATCGTCGCCCGGGCTCGCGAGGCGGCAGAGGCCCTTGCCGCGGAGGGCTGGTCCGTCGCGGTCGTCAACGCCCGGTTCGCCAAGCCGCTGGACCGGCAGCTCATCCTCGACGAGTCGCGTGGCAAGCGGCTCGTGGTGACCGTGGAGGAGAGCGTCGTCGTCGGCGGGTTCGGTTCGGGCGTCCTCGAGCTGCTCGAGGAGGCTCGGATCGTGGATCCGGCCTATCGCGACGTCGTCGTCAAGGTCGTCGGCATCCCCGCCGGCCGGTTCGTGGACCACGGATCGGTGGCCGATCTGCGGCGGCTCCTGCGCCTCGATGCGGCCGGTCTCGCCGCCCAGACGAGGGAGACACTCGCCGTCCTCGGGGCGACGCCGGGACACGCGGCGGAGGCCGCGGCCGCGAGCTGACCCACTGCGACCTGCGGACCGTCAGTGCGGCGCCCGGACGTGCCCGAGGCCGTGTGCGACGATGGTCCGGTGCGCACCATCGCGGATCGTCGGCCCCGGCTCCGGCTCGATCAGCTCCTCGTCGAGCGCGGTGTCGCGCCCACGCGGAGCCGGGCGGCTGCGCTGCTCCTCGCGGGTCGGGTCCGGGTGGGGGAGGGAGACGGGGCGCGGCTGGACCGCAAGCCCGGAGACCTCGTCGAGCCGGCCACCGCGCTCCAGCTCGTCGAGCGCGATCCATACGTCAGCCGCGGTGGCCACAAGCTCGTCGCCGCGCTCGACGCGTTCGCGATCGACCCGCATGGGCTCGTCTGCCTCGATGTCGGAGCGTCCACCGGTGGCTTCACGGACCTCCTGTTGCAGCGCGGGGCGAGCCGTGTCTATGCTCTCGACGTGGGTCGCGGGCAGCTCGCCGAACAGCTCCGGACAGACTCCCGGGTGATCTCGATGGAACGGACGAACGCCCGGACGCTCGATCGCGGCGTGCTGCCCGAGCCGGTCCGTCTCGCGGTCGTCGACATATCGTTCATCTCGCTCGGTGCTGTCCTCCACTCGATCGCCGGCTGTATCGATCCGGAGTTCGGCGGCCGGATCGTGCCGCTCGTCAAGCCACAGTTCGAGGTGGGGAAGGGACGGACGGTCGGCGGCGTCGTGCGCGACCCGGCGCTCCATCGAGAGGTCCTCGAGCGGGTCACGGGCCTCGCGATCGCTCTCGGCCTCACGCCGCGCGGACTCGTGGCTTCGCCGATCCTCGGCCCGCAGGGGAACCGCGAGTTCCTCCTCGACCTCGGCGTCCCGGTCGCGTGGACCGCTCCGGCCCCTGCGAGTCGGCAGACCGGTGGACCGCCGCCGGCCGCGGTCGCGGCCATGATCTCGCCGACGTTCCGCGATCGGATCGCCGCGGTGACCGGAGCGTGAGCCTCAGCCGCATCGGACTCGCCTTCAACCCGACGAATCCGGCCGCCGTGGAGCTCCGGGATCGGGCGATCGCGTGGTGCCGGCACCGTTCCATCGAGGCCTGGTCGGCCCCTTCGGGGGAGCTCGACGTCCTCCTCGCCGACCTGCCGACGACGGATGTCGTCGTCGTCCTCGGCGGCGACGGGACGTTCCTCCGGGCTGCTCGGGCCGTCGCCGAGGTGGACGTGCCGATCCTCGGCGTCAATCTCGGCAAGGTGGGCTTCCTCTCGAAGGTGGAGGCGAACGAGCTCGAGACGGTGCTCGGCCAGATCGCCCTGGGCGAATATCGCCTCGACGAGCGGATGACGGTGGAGGCGCGGATCCTGCCCGGCGGCCTGACCGAGGGGGGCGAGCGATTCGTCGCCCTCAACGACGTCGTCGTCGCCCGGGGTGAGCTCGCCCGGGTCTGCCGGCTCGATGTCGCGGTCGGACCATCCCACGTCGCGACGTTCATCGCGGACGGTCTCGTCGTGTCGACCCCGACCGGATCGACCGGGTATGCGTTCTCGGCCGGCGGACCGATCGTCGATCCCTCGAACCGGAACCTCATCGTCACCCCGATCGCCGCCTATCTCGCCGCGATCCGCTCGATCGTCGTCAGCCCGCGACAGACGGTCCGCTGCCGGGTCGTCGACGCGATCGAGGCGCTCGTGAGCATCGACGGCCGCGAGGATCGTCGGCTCGCCGTGGGCGATGTCGTCGAGGTGCGGGCGATGGAGCGGCCGATCCGGCTCATCGAACCGAAGGGCGCCCAGCCGTTCTGGGACCTCCTGCGGCACAAGGTCGAGCTCCTCCCGTCGTGAACTCCGGCGCGCGGTCACGGCGGCCGGACCCGAGCGTCGCCGAGGTCGAGGATGGTCCGACGGCGGCCGCCGGTCGCCTCCTCGAGCTGACCGTCACTGACCTCGCCCTCCTCGAGCGGCTGAGGCTGGAGCTCGGCCCCGGTCTCAATGTCGTCACCGGCGAGACCGGCGCCGGAAAGAGCCTCGTGATCGACGCGCTCGGACTCGTGCTCGGTGCCCGCGCGGATCCCGGGCTCGTCCGTCATGGCTCGAGCGTGGCCCGGGTGGAGGCGCTGTTCGACCGGCTGCCGGAGCCGCTCATCGTCGTCCGCGAGGTCACCGCCGCGGGTCGCTCCACCGCCCGCCTGGACGACGAGGCCGTGACCGCGGCACGGCTCGGCGAGACGGTGGGTCCGCTCGTCGAGATCCACGGGCAGCACGACCAGCAGCGGCTGCTCGACGAGCGGTGGCAGCGGGAGCTGCTCGATGCGGCCGGCGGTCACGCCGACGTTCGGGCGGCGTTGGCCGCCGCGGTGCTCCGCTGGCGGGAGAACCGCGCCGCGATCGCGGATCTCGCGATCGAACCCGCCGAGCTCGCCCGCCGTCTCGAGATCGCCGAGCACGAGGCGTCGGAGATCGCGGCCGCGCACCTCCGGGCTGGCGAAGCCGCCGAGCTCGAGGCCCGGCTCGACCTGGCCCGCCACGGCGAGACCATCGCGAGCGGCGTGGCGGCCCTCCGCGAGACGATCGCAGGCGATGGCAGCGGTGCCCGCGAGGGACTGGCGGTCGCCGCTCGCGAGGCCCGCCAGCTCGGTCGAGTCGACGCGCGATTCCTCGCGGTCGCCGAGCGGCTCGAGGGGACGGTCGCCGACCTCGACGACCTCGGCCGGGAGTTGCCGCTCCTCGCCGACGAGGCGGTGAACGACGCAGGGGCGATCGACGCGCTCCAGGAACGCCGATCGCTCATCTATCGCCTGGAGCGACGCTACGGCGGCGACGAGGCGGAAGTGCTCGCCCACGGATCGCGCGCGATGATCGAGCTCGAACGGCTCCGCGGCGTCGAGATCGAGCGGGCGCGCCGCGTCGCGGACGATGCCGGACTCCTCGCCGCGGTGGCCGCCGCCGCGGCGGAGCTCTCCGTCCGCCGGCGAACTGCTGCCGACCGACTCGCACCGGAGGTCGGTCGCGCGCTCGAGGCGCTCGGCTTCCCGCCGTCGGCGTTCGAGATCGCGATCGGCAGGCGCGTCGCGGCACCGGACGAGGCTGCCGTCGAGCTCGACGGGGACGCCGTCGCGTTCGACCTGTCGGGCGTCGACCTCGTCGTGTTCCGGTTCGCCCCGAACGCGGGCGAACCAGCCCGGCCGCTCGCGCGGATCGCGTCCGGGGGCGAGGCGAGCCGGGTCGCGCTCGCGATCCGGACCGTCCTCGCCCGTGCCGATGAGACGCCGACACTCGTCTTCGACGAGATCGACACGGGGATCGGCGGCCGCGGCGCGGACCCGGTCGGGCGGAGCCTCTGGGCGCTCGGCCGTCGACACCAGGTCGTCTGCGTCACCCACCTGCCGCAGATCGCGGCTCACGCCGACGAGCATTTCCGCATCCTCAAGCGTGAACGCGACGGTCGAACGGTGACCGAGATCGAGCGGCTCGATCGAGAGGGTCGGATCGTGGAGCTCGCGGCGATGCTCGCCGGTCCGGGCGGCGGCGCAGCCGCACTCGCCGGCGCCCGTGAGCTCCTCGATCGTGCGGAGGCAGCCCGCGTGCGGCCGTCCGATGCCGGCTGAGCTCGGCGCGCCTCCCTCGCTGGACGCGGCGATCGACGAGTATCTCGACCACCTCCGGGTCGAGCGCGGCCTGTCCGGCGCGACCATCGTCGCCTACCGCAACGATCTCTCGGCCTTCGCCACGTCGGCGTTCGCGTCCGACCGCTGGGGGAGCACGCCCGACGAGGCGGTCCGCTACCTCGCCTCGCTCGGCACGCCGCCGCGCGGGGCGATCCGCCCGGCCCTTGCGTCGTCGAGCCGGCGACGCCGCACTGCCGCGCTGCGGGGGTTCTATCGGTTCGCCTACGGCGAGGGCCGGGCGACGGCGGACGTGGCGACACACCTGGACCTGCCGCGCCAGGCTCGCTATCTTCCGCACACCCTGAGCAGCGACGAGGTCGTCCGGCTCCTCGAGGTCGTGGGCGGCGAGGCGGCCCCGTCCGGCGAGGCGGGCGATGGCCGAGCCGCGCTCGAGGCGAGGCGCGCCGTCCGCGACCGGGCGCTCGTCGAGCTGCTCTACGCCGCCGGCCTCCGGGTGAGCGAGGCGCTGCGGCTCGACGCGGACGACCTGTCCCTCGACGGTGCCTACGTCCGGGTCGTCGGCAAGGGCGACCGCGAGCGCCTCGTCCCGGTCGGCGAGGTCGCGATCTCCTGGCTCGGCCGATATCTCGCCGAGGTCCGACCCACCTGGCTCGTGGGTGGAGCGGACCTTGTCCATGGTGGACCGGTCTTCGTCACGGACCGGGGTGGGCGGCTCGGCCGCCAGGCGGCGTGGGCGACCGTGAAGCGCGCGGCCTCGGCTGCCGGACTCGGCGACCGCGTCTCCCCACACACGTTCCGCCACTCATTCGCGACGCATCTCCTCGAGGGCGGAGCGGACCTGCGGATCGTCCAGGAGTTGCTCGGCCATGCGACCATCAGCACGACACAGCTGTACACACACCTGACCGGCGAGCGGATCAGGGAGGTGTACGCCCGCGCCCACCCGCGCGCCTGATCGACGCGCAACAACGGAGGGGACCGATGACCCGCTACGCCGATACGCTCCTCGCGACCGGGGAGGTCATCGTCCTGCGCGCCCGTCAGCACTGGCTGGCCGTCGTCCGCGACGCGCTCCGCCCGATCGTCATCGTCGTGATCGCGATCGTGCTCCTGTTCGCCGCCGGTCAGCTCCCGGCGATCCACGACGTGCTCGCGTACGCGAGCCTCGCCGGGGTCATCGTCGGGCTCCTCTGGATCGGGCTCATCGTCTGGGGCTGGTCGTCGCAGGACTACCTCGTGACGAACCGGCGCGTCATCAAGGTCGAGGGGATCCTCAACAAGCATTCCGCGGACAGCTCGCTCGAGAAGATCAACGACGCCGTGCTCGACCAGAGCGTCATCGGCCGGATCTTCGGCTTCGGCGACCTGGACATCCTCACCGCGAACGAGGACTCCGTCGACCGCTACAAGTGGCTCGCCGATGCGGCCGGGTTCAAGAAGGAGATGCTCGACCAGAAGAACGCCCTCGAGATGGACATGCGAACTGTGCCGGCGCCGCCATTCCGTGCGGCGGCGCCGACCGTCGCCCCGGCCGCGCCGCAGACCGCAGCGGCATCGTCCCCGATGAGCCAGGACGATGTGACGGGGACGCTCGCGAAGCTCGCCGACCTCCGCGACCGGGGGGCGATCAGCGCCGAGGAATACGAGGCGAAGAAGGCAGAGCTGCTCGCCCGACTCTGAGCGCCGCCCGCCCCTGAGGTCGGCCCGGGTACGATACGCGGGACCTTCGAACCGAACCTGAGGCCCCCGTGGCGATCGACCCCAGCCGTATCGCACTCATCGCGATCTTCCTGCTCGTGGCGTTCCCGGTCCACGAATTCGCTCATGCCTACGTCGCCTACCGCCTCGGCGACGCGACGGCGAAGATGTTCGGGCGTCTCACCCTCAACCCGGCGGTTCATTTCGACCCGATCGGCGGCCTGTTCCTCGCCTTCACGGCGATCACCTCCCCGTTCATCATGGGTTGGGCGAAGCCGACCCCGGTGAACCCATCCAACCTGCGTGACCGCCGCAACGGAGAGGTCTGGGTCGCCCTCGCCGGACCAGCCTCGAACCTGCTCATGGCGGTCGCGGGCGCCGTCGTCGTGCGGGTCATCCTCGCGACCCAGGTCCACCTGCCGGCTGCGGTCGCGGAGATCCTCATCCTCTTTGTCCAGTTCAACGTCGCTCTGGCGCTCTTCAACATGATCCCGATCCCGCCGCTCGATGGCTCCACGCTCCTGTTCCGGGTCCTCGACCCACGGACGGCGTGGCAACTCCGCCCGGTCCTGAGCCAGTATGGGTTCCTCATCCTGATCCTCCTGATCCTGGTGGCCGCGAATCCGCTCGGAACCCTGATCTTCAATGCCACGCGCATCCTGGTGGGGCTCTAAGGTCCGCCAGTTCCGGGCGCACGTCGGGGCGCGGGTCACGGCGGCCGAGCGCGCGGAGCTGGCGACCTGGCTCACGCCCGCCCAGCTGGAGGTCTTCGACCGCATGCACATCGCGGATCGCCGCCACGGGCTCGATGTCGCGGCGTCGCTCGCCGCGGGCGGTTCGGCCGATCGCGAGCTCCTCCTGGCGGGGCTCCTCCACGATGCGGCGAAGGGAGCCGATGTCGGCGTCTGGCCGCGCGTCGCCTGGTCGCTCGGGCGGGCGTATGGGCCGGCGGTCCGTCGCGTCGCCGACCGGGTGCCGGGCTTCAGGCTCGCGCTGCGACGGCTGGACGACCACGCGGAACTCTCCGCGCGACTCGCCGCCGCGGCCGGCTGTCCGGAGCGGACGGTCGAGCTCATCCGGCACCAGGATCATCCGGTCGATCCTGACGCCGGCGGACGGCTCCATCTCGCCGACGAGGCGAACTGATGCTCGAGGCTGCGGTCCGCGCGGTTCCGACGGTCGAGTTCGGCGAGGGACGGGGCCCGGAGGCTTCAACCCGGATCCGCCTGCCCGACTTCGACGGCCCGCTCGGGCTCCTCCTCGCCCTCATCGAGAGCGAACGCCTCGACATCCTCACCGTCCCGCTCGGTGCCCTCGCGGGGGCGTATCTCGAAGCGCTCGCGGGGCTCGAGGATGACCGGCTGGCCAACATCTCGGCCTTCGTCGGCGTCGCGAGCCAGCTCATCGTCATCAAGAGCCGGGCGCTCCTGCCGCGCCAAGATCCGCGACCCGCGGAGGGACTCCCGCCCGACGAGGGGCCCGATCCCGAGGCGGAGCTCCGCGCCCGACTCATCCTCTACCGGGCGTTCCGCGACGCGGGAACGGTCCTCGCGGACCGGGCGGCGGCGATCGGCAGACTCTTCCGGCGCGAGCCCGGGCTCGCCCACGCCTCCGCCCTCGCCGGCGCTGCTCCGTCCGACGCGCCACCGCTCGATCCGGCGCTCCTCGTCGGGGCCCTGGCCGATCTCATCAGCGTCGTTCCGTCGTCGCCGCCTCCTCCAGGAACCCTCCGCCGAGCCGTGTCCATCGCCGAGCGGTCGGCGGTCATCCGGGCGGCCATCCGCGACGCCGGCTCGATCGTCCTCCAGGACCTCCTCCGCGACGTTCGCGACCGGGTCGTCGCCGCTGTGACGTTCCTCGCCCTGCTCGAGCTCGTGAAGCGGCGCGAGGTCGTCGTCGAGCAGACGGTGCCGTGGGGCCCGATCGTCGTGCGCCCGATCGGCGACCCACGGTGAGCGAGGACCTCCGATCCGCGGCGGCCTCCGACGAGGCGCCATCGGCCGCGCCGCCATCGGCCGCGCCGCTCACCGAGGCCGCTCTCGAGGCGCTCCTCTTCGTGGCCGTCCGTCCGCTCACGCGACGCGAGATCGCGACCATCGCCGGGACGGATCGGGCGACCGTGGATGCGCTCCTCGGCGATCTCGAGATCACGCTCGCCGGCCGCGGGATCCGGCTGGTCGTGAGCGGCGACCGCGTCGAGCTCGCGACGAGCCCGGCCGCCGGATCGCTCATCGCGCGCTATGTCGGCGACGACGGTGCCCGTCCCTCACCGGCCGCCCTCGAGACACTCGCGATCGTCGCCTACCGGCAACCGGCGACGCGAGCGGTCATCGAGCGGGTCCGCGGCGTCGATTCGGACTACGCCCTGCGGATCCTCCTCCACCGTCGCCTCGTCGTCGAGCTCGGCCGGGCGGATGCGCCGGGCCGGCCGTATCTCTACGGCACGGGCTTCGAGTTCCTCGAGCGGTTCGGGTTGACGAGCCTCGACGATCTGCCGGTCCTCGCTGCGGAGATCGCCGGCCGCCTCACCGATGCCGCGGACGATGGTGGCACCGAGAGCGGCATCGACATCGTCACCGACGATGACACGGAGCGGTCCGTTGCCGCGTCCACGGCCGCGCCGGCCTGATGGCGCCCGAGCGGCTCCAGAAGATCCTTGCGGCGGCGGGCGTGGCGTCCCGCCGGGCGAGCGAGGCGCTCATCGCCGCCGGGCGGGTGACCGTCGACGGCCGGGTCGCGACGGTCGGCGAGTCGGCGGATCCGAGGATCGCGGCGATCGCCCTCGACGGGCAGGCGATCCACCCGCCGGATCGGGCAACGCTCGTCCATCTCGTCGCCAACAAGCCGCTCGGCGTGACCTCCACCGTCAGCGATCGCCACGCCGAGCGTACCGTCCTCGACCTCGTCCCGCGGGAACTCCGCCCGGACGGCGGCCGCCTCTATCCGGTCGGGCGCCTCGACCGCGACTCGGACGGTCTCCTCATCCTCACCAACGACGGGGCATGGGCCGAGCGCGTGCTTCATCCGCGGTACGGCGTGGAGCGCGAGTACGCGATCGGCCTGGACCGTCCGCTCGGCCCGGCCGAGGCCACCGCACTCAGCGGTGGGATCCCGCTCGAGGAGGGCCTCGCGGAGCTCTTCCACCTCCGCGCCGCGAGCGGCCCGGAGACCGCCCGGCTGGACGGACTCCTCGACCCGCGGCCGGGCTCGCTCGCCTGGTACCGGGCGACGCTCCGCGGGGGCTGGCGCCGACAGCTCCGCCGGATGTTCGGTGCCGTGGGCGTGCCCGTCGTCCGCCTCGTCCGCGTCCGCTTCGGGCCGGTCCGTCTCGAGCGGCTGCGGAGCGGCGACGTACGGGTCCTCACGCCGGCGGAAGTCCGGGCGCTGCGGGCGGGTGCCGGGACCCCGAGCGCCGGGCCACCGGGCCGTAGACCACGCGGACCATCCGAGCCGCTATCGTGACGGCGATGGATGCGGAGCGGCTCGGAGGGCTCGTCGTGGCGCTCGATGGGCCGGCCTCATCGGGCAAGAGCAGCGTCGGCGCGGCCGCGGCGGAGGCACTCGGCTATCGGTTCATCGACACCGGTCTCCTCTACCGCGCCCTGACGTGGCTTGCCCTCCATCGAGGGATCCCACTCGCCGACGGGAGCGCCCTCGTGCCGCTCATTCCGGAGATCGAGCTCGCGCTCGACGGCGCCGGTCGGCACGCACGCGTCGTCGTCGGCGGGATCGACCGAACGGCGGCGGTCCAGACGGCGCGGGTGGATCGCAGCGTGTCAGAAGTGGCCCGGACGCCGGAGGTTCGGGCGGCGTTCCTTCCCGTCCAGCGCGGACTCGCGTCGCGCGGCGGCATCGTCGTCGCCGGTCGCGACATCGGGACGGTCGTGCTGCCGTCCGCGGACGTCAAGCTGTTCCTCGACGCCTCCGTCGAGGAGCGGGCCAGGCGACGGGCGGCGGAGCGCGGCGAGCCACCGGAAGGACCCGCCGCGGAACGGATCCTCGACGAGCTGCGGCGCCGGGACGAGGTCGACCGGAACCGGTCGGTCGCCCCGTTGCGCGCGGCCACCGACGCCCGCCACGTCGTGACGGACGGGAACTCGTTCGAGGAGACCGTCGCCACGGTCATCAGCGCGATCCGATCCTTCGCGGACGGCCGGACGACGGTCGCGCCGTGAGGCCCGCGCGGTGAGCCGCTCCACGGGGGAGGGCGCCGGCCGACCAGCGGGCCGCTCCGCCGACCGGCTCCCCGACCACCTCACCCCGTTCATCAGCGGGACGGCCTTCGTCGCCCGCACCGCCCTGCGCTGCCTCACCCGGGTCCGCGTCGATGGCGACCTCTCCGGGATCCCGCCGGAGGGACCGCTCATCATCGCGGCGAACCATCTCTCGAACGCGGACGGCGTCCTCGTCGGCGGCTGGCTCACGCCCGCGCTCGGACGGCGCATCCACTGGCTCGGCAAGCGCGAGATGGTCGAGTGGCCGCTCCTCGGGCGACTTGCCCGGGCGGGTTCGATCCATCCCGTCGACCGGGGGTCAGCGGACGTCGAGGCGTTCCGCCTCGCGCAACGGATCCTCGCCGAGGGCCATGTCCTCCTCGTCTTTCCCGAGGGGACGCGAAGCCCGGACGGAGCGCTCCATGAGGCGAAGGACGGCCTCGCCCTGCTCGCCCTCCGCTCGGCGGCACCGATCCTGCCGGTGGGGATCTCCGGCACGGACCGGTTCTGGCCCAAGGGTCGCTTCCTCCGGCCCGGCGGGCGGATCGCCCTGCGGGTGGGTGAAGTCTTCCGGCTCGCGGACGTCCTTCCGGCGGACGCCGACCGGCGGACCGCCAAGCGGCTCGCGACGGAGGCCGTCATGACCCGCATCGCGGCCCTCGTCGCGCCCCGTCATCGGGGCGTCTACGGCGTCCGGGTGGAGGAGCCCGGGCGGTCGGGAACCTGACCCGTGCGATACTTGCCCCACGATGGGCAGCGTCACCGGGATCACGATCGCGAAGCGGACCGGCTTCTGTTACGGCGTCCGTGAGGCGATCGACCGGGCCAAGGAGTCCTCGGCGGCCGGCCGGACCACGTCGACCCTCGGCCAGGTGGTCCACAACGAAGGGGTCATCGCCGAGCTCGAGGCGCTCGGGATTCGGACCGTCGATTCGCTCGACGACGTCGATCACGGCGCGGCGGTCGTCATCCGCGCGCATGGGGTGCGACCCGGGGTGATGGAGCGGGCTGCCGCGCGCGGCCTCGACGTCATCGACGGCACCTGCACCTGGGTCATCCAGGAGCAGCGCGAGCTCGTCCGCCTCGTCGAGGAGGGCTACACGATCGTCCTGCTCGGCACGCCGAAGCACCCCGAGGTCGTCGGCCTCCTCGGCTTCGCGCCGGACGCGATCGTCGTGGACGAGGAGGACGACTGGGCGCGGATCCCCCGGCGCAAGAAGATGGCGCTCATCAGCCAGAGCACCCAGCCGCCGTGGAAGTTCGAGAAGCTCGCCGCCTACATGGTCGGCCGCAGCCACGAGCTGAAGATCGTCAACACCGTCTGCCCGGTGACGATCCGGCGCCAGGAGGACACGCTCGAGACCGCCGGGGCGGTCGACCTCATGGTCGTCGTCGGCGGGCGGAGCAGCGCGAACACCAAGGAGCTGACGCGACTCTGCGGCATCGTCGGCACGCCGGCGATCCAGGTCGAAGGCGTCCGCGATCTCGACGACCCGGCACCGTTCGTCGGCGCCCGGATCGTCGGCATCACCGGTGGGACGAGCACCCCGATCGAGGACCTCCGCGCCGTCGCCCGGCGGGTCCTCGAGCTCGCCGGCACGCCAGACGTGATCGCCCATGCGGACGAGCTCGCCCTCGCGGCCCTCGCCGCGGCGGCGACCCCTGCCGGCCGGACCACCTCGCTCCCGAGCGCCACCGCCGGCGCGGCATAGGCGGCCGGTCCATGGCCGCCCTGCCGATCGTCGCCATCGTCGGCCGCCCGAACGTGGGCAAGAGCACGCTCTTCAACCGGATCCTCGGCGCACGGACGGCGATCGTCGAGGATCGGGCGCGGACGACACGCGACCGGCTGTACGGTGACGCCGAATGGAACGGTCGGCGGTTCATCGTCGTCGACACCGGGGGCCTCGAGGCGGACCCGGGCGACCCGATCGAAGCGAAGGTCCAGGAGCAGGCCCGTCTCGCGATCGCCGAGGCGGACGTCATCGTGTTCGTCGTGGATGCCGCGACCGGGCTAGCCCCGGCCGATGTCGACACCGCCGACCTTCTTCGCCGGGCGACGGCGCCCGTCCTCGTCGCGATCAACAAGGCGGACAACGAGCGTCGCGAGCTCGAGGGCGCGGAGTTCTACGCGCTCGGCTGGGACGAGACCTATCCGATCAGCGCCGCGCACGGCCGGGGGACCGGCGACCTCCTCGACGCCGTCGTCTGGGCACTCCCGCCGGAGACGCCGGAGGAGCTCGCCCGGAAGTCCCGCGAGGCGGAGGCGGATCGGTGGGCGCGGGACGTCGCGGCGGGCCACCTCGAACCGATCCTCGCCGAGGGGCCCGACGGTGCGACGCCGATGGTGGACGACGATGGAGACGACGTCGGCGGCGACGAGATCGAGGCCCGTCGCTGGGACGCCGCGATGGCTGCCGACGCCGATTCGGGTCCCGCCGCGATCGCCCTCGTCGGGCGCCCGAACGTCGGCAAGTCGAGTCTCCTCAACGCCCTGCTCGGGGAGGACCGGGCGATCGTCACCGACATCCCGGGCACGACGCGGGATGCCATCGACACCCGCCTCGCCTGGGGTCGGAGCGAAGTCGTCCTCATCGACACGGCCGGGATGCGCCGCCGTGGCAAGGTGGCCACGGGGTCGGCGACGGATCGCTATTCGACGCTGCGCGCGCTGCGGGCGATCGGCCGGGCGGACGTCGCGATCCTCGTCATCGATGCGGTCGAGGGGATCACCGCCCAGGACGCCCACGTGGCGGGGTACGTCGTCGAGGAGGGCAAGGGCCTCGTCGTCGCGGTGAACAAGTGGGATCTCGTCGCGGACAAGACGGACAAGACGTTCGAGCAGTATGTCGAGTGGATCCATCACGAGGCGCCATTCCTCGACTTCGCGCCCATCCTCAGCATCAGTGCGAAGACCGGCCAGCGAGTCGGCCGCGTCCTCGAGGCCGCCGTGGACGTCTGGGGCGAGCGCCGTCGTCGGGTGCCGACAGCCGAGCTCAACCGGCTCGTCGCCGCCGCGTCGGATCGCCAGCTCCCGCCGGTCGTCAAGGGTCGACGACCGAAGATCTTCTACGCGACGCAGGCCGCCGTGGCGCCGCCGACGTTCGTCTTCTTCGCGAACGACGCGGCGTCGGTTCACTTCAGCTACCGCCGCTACCTCGAGAACCGCCTGCGCGACGCCTTCGGCTTCCTCGGCACTCCCGTGCGCCTCGTGTTCCGCGACCGAAGCTCGGTGAAGCTGCCGCGTCGTCGGCCCGCACGCGCTCCCGGACGACGCGCAGCCGGCGGTCGGCCGACGCCCGGCCGCTTACCGTCTCCCCGCGATACCGGTCGCGCGGACCGCTGAACCGGGCGATCCTGTCCAGCGGTGCGACCGTCGGGCGGTGGTAGACTGCCGGCCTGTCGGGGCGTGGCGCAGCCTGGTAGCGCACCTGAATGGGGTTCAGGAGGCCGAGCGTTCGAATCGCTCCGCCCCGACCAGCGATCTGAGCACGCAACGGCCTTTCCGAGCGTCCCGGATAGGCCTGCACGCGGAGCGAGACCGGACGCACGATCAACCCAGCGTGGCTGACCGGCACGGCAGACAGAGGCATCGCGATGCGGATGCTGAGAAGTCCCTGGACTCGTGCATTCCTTGTCTGGACCGTCATGCTCCTGGCCGCGGCGGTGCTGGTTGCCCTCGACGCCGTGATCGGGCTCCTCCGAGCCGACGAGGCGTGCTACTTCCAGGTCGGTCCCTGTCCGCAGGCGGGGGATCCTGACCTCGTCCAACTGGACTTCGCCTTCTTCGGGATTCCGCTGATCTGGCTCGTGGGAGTCCTGCTCGGCGTCGTTGGTCGGGCGCTGACACGGCGAAGCCGAACTGCCGCTCCCTAGACCGACCGCGTTGACGACGTTCAGGTCGCCGAGGGAGTCCACTGGCCCCGTTCCAAGAGAGGAGCGCCGCGCCGACCCCTGATGAGTGTCGCGGAGAGCCCCTTGTTGATCCGCTCGAGAAGGTGGTCCTTGTCGAGCGGCCCCGCGATCGAGCGCTCCAGTCCGCAACCGGTCTCCAGGCACGCCACTGCGGCACCGCCTGCGGCGGAAGCTGGTCACGCGGACGCGAGGACCGCTCGGAGCAGGAGCCCGGCGTTCCGCGGCGTTTCGCCGACCCGTCGGATCGCGTAGGGCCACCACGAGCTGCCGAACGGCAGGTAGAGTCGGAGCCGCTCACCCCGCTCCACGAGCGCGTCCTGCAGCGGCGGCCGCACGCCGTACAGCATCTCGAACTCGTAACCGCCGGCAGGCCATCCGTTTCGCCTCGCTGCCGCCCGGATCTCTCGGATCAGTCGCACATCGTGGGTGGCAAAGATCGGATAGAAGCCTGCCTCGCGCGCTTCGGGCGCGAGCATCAAGCCCGCCGCCCGCAGATACCGGCGACCGATCTCCGGCCTGCGCGTCGAGGCGAGCCGTGGCGGCTCGCCCAGGGCGCCCTTGACGAGGCGAACCGCTCCGCCGGGAGTCACGCAGCGGCGCACGTCGGCCTCGTAGCGATGCAGATATGCCTGGAGCGTGATGGCCGCCGGCAGCGAAGCGGCCCGCAGATCCGCGTACAGCCCGATGGTCGCGTCGGTCGCCGACGAATCCTCCATGTCGAGCATCAGGTAGCGCCGTTGCACGTCCGTCGCACCGCCTGTTGCGGCAACGGCGCGACCGAGCTCGAACACGTTCGCCCGGCAGGTCGCCTCGTCGATCATCAAGCCCACAGCGGTTGGATCAACCGAGACATGGACATCGAGCCTCGCCCGGGCGAGTTCGTACACCGCCGCCTTCAGCTCGTTCATCGTCCGGGCGACGGTGGCAGGGTCGTCGACGTATTCGCCGAGGTAGAAGAGGGAGCAGAGGCGGCCGCGTTGCCGCAGGTCTGCCGCCGTCTGGATCGCCTCGGCGAGGTTGTCGCCGCCGACGAAGCGCCGGGCGAGCGCGGACAGCGCGGAACGACGGTGCATGAACATGGTCAATGGCTCGTTTCGTGCCAGCGCGATCATCGCGCGCTGCCAGAGTCCCATCGTGGGGCGGTCTCCTGCGGTTGACGCGGGCGAGATGGTACATCCGGAAAGGAGGTTCTCTCGGGGCGGCCCGGGGTGCGGTAGATTCCGCCCATGGGGGTGACCAAGATCGAGTCCTGCCGTGTCGACCCCGAAGCTCCGCCGCTTCGGGCGCTGGCGCGATGACGCCGACCGAGTACCGCTGTGCCTCGTGCGGCGGCCCTCCCCGCGATGAAGATCGCTTCCAGTGCGCCGACTGCGGCCGCCCGCTCGGCATCTGCGCCGACTGCGGCTGGTGCGTCCGGTTCTTCGCGAGCGACAACCCGGTGGACTGCGATGGGTGCGGCTTCGCCCCGCTGTCTCACGAAGAGGAGGAAGGGAACAGATCGTTTCGCGAACACATGATCGCAGCTCTTCGGCGACAGATGGAGGCGCTCAAGCAGATGCAGGAGCGCTCGGGGCCGATCTACGAACTCGCCCGCGAACGGAGCCGGATCATCAGCGAGGCATACCGATCCGCCGGACGACCGCGGAAGGTGAGTCTGACGCGCACCCCCGAAGGGTGGGAGTACGTATTCCATTTCCGTCGTGGGAGCGAGTGGCACCGGGAACCTGCCACCAAGGAAGACGCGGACGCTTGGTACGCGTGGTGGCGCGAACGCGACCGCCTCCGTCGCGCGTTGGGGAGCCATCGCGGGCAGGGGACCGGCCCACCCGGCAAAGCCCCTGTCGCTGAGCCTCGCCCAACCGCGACTCCCGATCAATGGGGCGACGGAGGGTCCCGTGTCTGACCGCGCGGCAACGTGCGTCCCAGACGTGGCCGTGGCCTCTCCCGAATGCATGGACGCGGCCTTGCGAGGTGCCGTCTGATGGCGTGGCGGTGGCCGCTGGCCAGGCAGCTTGCCAAGTCGCGAGGGCTCATCGGTCGGCTGATCGCGGTCGCCCTGGTCGCCGCAGGTTGCACCACCGTGACCATCGTGGTGCCCACCACCCCGGCATCGCGCTCGCCTACGACCGTGACCGTCCCCCCATCAACGCCACGAGCCACCGAAGACCTCACTGCTGGAAGCCCGAGCCCGACGGCGCAGCTGACCTTCGTCCCGACTTCGTCGCCTCCCGGGCCGACCCCAGGGCTGATCGCCGGCATCTGCGCGGTCCGCCTCGAGCGGGGCGACACCGTAGTCGTGTTGCACGAACCGCTCGAGCCGGACCGCGCCAGTTGCAACTACCTAGCGGAGAACACACACTTGGCCATCGGGGGCAATTGGTCGATCGCTTTCGACGTACCGCTCGCCGATTCACTCGTATGCCGGGGCTATTTCGGCAACGCGGCGATCCCGTTCGACGTCTGGGACTCCGGCGATCACCACTGGGGCGATCTCGTATGCAAGGCCTACCGCTGAGCTGATCGTTGTTTGAGCGGGCCCTGGAAGAGCTGGAACGGCTCAAGCCTCCGAACGGACCTGCGGCTTGATACGACGGGCTCCTCCGGATGAGGAATGCGAACGGAGGAGGTCGAATGAGGCTGCTCTGGGAGTGGCGCTGGCTCGTGGCCTGGTTCATGGCCTTCGCAGTGGTCGCGATCGGCACGGGACCTGACTCACCCGTGGGGCCGATCTACGCGGGCCTCACAGGCCTGGGTCTGCTCTACCTCTGGGCACGGTGGGGAAGAGGTCTCGGCACGCTGACCTGGGAGCTTCAGGACGCTCTTGGTGCCTATTTCCAGTTGGGTGAGCAACTCGCCGAGCTTGTGGCGGCACCATCCGGTGGGCAGGAGCGCCTTCAGCGCTTGGACGCGCTTGCTGCCAAACGGCACGCAGCCGAGGAGAAATTGGACGGGCTCCTCGGGCGATGGCCGCGGAACGCAGGGCTCGCGGGCCGCATCTTCCCCTCGTGGGGCCAATCCGTCGAGAGGAACCTCGCCGTCGCGCTGCAGAGCCGACAGCGCGCTGCCCGAACGTACGATCTCATGGCAACTGCGATCGCACAGTCCGAGGTGTGAGCGGCGACGTGTCGGGATCGGTCTGAGGCCTCGATCGCCTTGCAGCGGCGCTTCCGATCGATGAGCGAAGCATCGCAACCCGGTCCCGACAGCAGGCGCCACTGGCAGCGGCAGCCGATGTGTGGGTGCAAGCCCGGGAGTCAGCCGGGGGCTGAAAGGCGCCTGCTAGAGAGCGATGGGACGTGATCTGACTGATCGTGCGTAATGACCTGCTTGTGGGACGGTCCGGACGCGGCCCGCTCCGTGTCACGCCACCGATCGAATAAGGGACCAGCGCGGAGATGCCCTTTTCGAACGGGGGAGGCGACCCCCGGACCGATTCCTCGCCAGCCGGACGGCATGCTGGTTGCGTCGTTCCGGTTGAGATCGACGCAGAACCGGCCGCTGCTGTTGGGTCGTCACTGACGGCAGGGCTCCCCTTTGACCCACAAGTTGACCCACAAGGCCGCGGACGATGGGGGTCACAAGTGGACGCCGCGGACGGCTGTGGAGCACGAAAGCAGGGGTCTGAACACCCCGAAAGTACATGGGGTTCAGGAGGCCGAGCATGCGAATCGCTCCGCCCCGCCCAACGATCGGCGACCGACGTGCGGAGGCACGTCCTCTGGGCCGATCGTCAGCGCCGCCCCGGCCTACGGACCGGCTATGACCCCCGGTGCGGCAAGAACGTCGTTCGTGGCCCCGCCGGCCAGCGAACCGCTGAAACTGCCCATGACGGCGCCGATCGAGCCGACCGCGGCCGAGGGCGACGCGGCGATGCCGATGCCGGTCACGATGATCGGCTCGATGTTCACCGTGTCCGAGTCGAGGATGTGGATCGTCAGCACGTTGGCGGCGATGGTCGCGGTCGCCCCGAGCGAGCCGGGCGACTTCGCCGTCGACGGGGAACCGGTGAAGGTCACCGTCGCGCCGGAGCCGGCGTGATCGGAGATCGTCACCTCGAAGGATCCGGGGCCTCTCCCGAACGCCGCGGGGCCCGCCTCGCCGAACGAGAGGACGAGGGTGGTTCCCGACGATCCGCCACGCGGGACGGACCCGACGGCGGTGACGATGACCGTCGAGAACGCCGGTGGGGCCGCGCTCGGGGTCGCGACGCTCGGTGGCGGCGTGGGGCTGCTGCTGCACGCGGCCATCGTGACGATGAGCGCCAGGACGAGGAAGATGCGGGCCATCCGGCCAAGGGTACGCCAGTTGCTCCGGATCGAGCCTGGCCGGGGCTCATCCGCGGACGAAGCGCGGACGAATCACCGACGGCGGAGTACGCTGGCCGCAGGCGCGTTCAACCGTCGACACTTTGGAGGTCATCGTGGGTGCCCTGTCACCGATCCATCTCGTGATCATCCTCGTCGTCGCGCTCCTCATCCTCGGACCCGGCAAGCTTCCGGAGACCGGAGCGGCGCTCGGGAAGAGCATCCGCGAGTTCCGCGACGCGATCGGCGGCCGGGGTTCGGACACCGGGACCGCTGGACCGGGGGATCCGCCCGCCGCCTCCTGACCGCCGGGCCACACGTTCGGGCCGGGCCACGCGTTCGGACGGTCAGGACGAGCGACGAAGAACGAAGCGGTCGAACTGGGCCGGCAGCCACCACTGGAGCCCGTAGATCCGGCAGCCGAGGCAGAAGCCGGTGACGGCGAGCGTCGCCTGCAGGGCGACGACGATCCCGACCGGGATCCATCCGAGCGACGATCCCGCCGCGAGGCCCAGCAGGCCGATGGCGAGGGTCGCCGTCCCGAGGGCCTGGGCGAACCGCGGCCCGACCTCCGGTTCCAGGACGGCGGGAGGCCCGAGCCGGAGGCCGGATCTGACGAACAGCCACGGCCGGCTGAAGAGGAAGCGGCGCGTGCCGAACGCGGAACTCACGCCGAGCGCGACAGCCACGCCCGCGACGACGAGGGGAAGGCCGGCCGCGATGGATGCGACGAGGACGATCGCGGACGCGCCCGCGCCGAAGCGCTGGCCGCGCGGATCGATGAGCCTGATGGGGGTCCGGGCAGGGATGGACACGGGACGACTCCAGGATGCGAGGGGAGACCGTCGGCCCTCAGGGCCGAGGTGGGTGCTCTGGTCCGCGAGCCGGTTCGTCGCTGGCGGTCGGATCGACCGTCTGATCAGCGCGTCGCGGCTCGCTCCGGACAGGAGCACGGCCCGCCGTGTGTGCCGCGCCGGTCGGCGCCCATCGCCCACATCGCTCGACTCCGTCGGGTTGCGGAGGAGCGAAGGCGTGGCGCCAGGGCGGCGGTGTCGGCGGTGTCGGCGGTGTCGGTCGTCATCGGATCAGCGCGAAGCGTAGGTGGGGTCAGCTCGGCCGTCAACCCGACGGGCGCGCGGACGCACGGGTGCATAGGTGGCCCGATACGATGCAGGCATGACGAGCGACGGCACCCGGCCCGGCGCGCCTGCCTCCTGGACGGACGGGACCGGCGACATGGACCCGGCGTCGTTCCGCGCCGCCGCTCACGCGGTGGTCGATCTCATGGCGGACTACCTCGCCGGCGTCGAGCGCTATCCCGTCTTCCCGTCGATCGAGCCGGGAACGCTCGCACCGCTCTTCCCGCCGGCCGCGCCCGACGCGCCGGAGCCGATCGAGGCGATCCTCGACGACTACCGCCGGCTCGTCGAGCCGAACGCGACGCACTGGCAGCACCCCGGATTCCTCGCTTACTTCGCGACGACCGCGTCCGGGCCGGGGATCCTCGGGGAGATGCTCACCGCGGCCCTCGGCCAGAACCCGATGCTGTGGCGGACCTCGCCGATCGGCACGGAGCTCGAGGAAGTCGTCGTCCGCTGGCTGCGCGACGCGCTCGGCCTCCCGGCCACGTTCGACGGCCTCCTCACGGACACCGCATCCACTTCCACGCTCATCGGCCTTGCCGGTGCCCGCCAGGCGGCCGGCCTCGACGTCGCCGCGGCGGGACTCGCCGGTCGGAGCGAGGTGCCCGCGCTCCGTGTCTATGCGTCACGGGAGGCGCATTCGTCCATCGAGAAGGCACTGATGACCCTCGGCCTCGGCCGGGCCAGCCTCGAGCGGATCCCGACGGACGCCGGATATGCGATGGACGTCGAGGCGCTCGAGCGGGCGATCGCCCTGGATCGCGGCGGTGGGCGCCGTCCCATCGCCGTCGTCGCCACGATCGGGACCACCTCGTCGACCGCCATCGATCCCGTCGCCGCGATCGCCGCGGTGGCCGAGCGCGAAGGGCTGTGGCTCCATGTCGACGCGGCGTATGCCGGTCCGATCGCCCTGATCCCCGATCGCCGCGGCCCGTTCGCCGGCTGGGAGCGCGCCGACTCGATCGTCGTGAACCCGCACAAGTGGCTGTTCACGCCGCTCGACGCCTCGCTTCTCCTCAGCCGCCGGATGGACGTCCTCCGCGACGCGTTCAGCCTCGTCCCGGAATACCTGCGCACGCTCGACCGGACGAACGCGGTCCACGACTACAACGAGTACACCCCGCAGCTCGGTCGCCGCTTCCGGGCGCTCAAGCTCTGGATGCTCCTCCGCGCCTTCGGACTCGACGGGCTGCGCCGCCGGCTCATCGCGCACTGCGAGCTCGCGGCGGCTTTCGCGGGCTGGATCGATGCCGAGCCGGGATGGGAGCGTCTCGCTCCCGTCCCGTTCTCGACGGTCTGCTTCCGGCACGTGCCGGAAGCGCGTGACGGCGTTGCGGCGGACGGCGGCGACGGCGGCGGCGGTCACGTCGCGCTCGATGCGCACAACGCGGCGCTCATGGATGCGGTGAACCGCAGCGGCGAGGTGTTCCTGTCCCACACCCGGCTCGACGGACGCTTCACGATCCGCCTCGCGATCGGCAACGTCCGGACGGAGGAACGGCACGTCCGCCGGGCGTGGGATCTGCTCCGCCGGGAGGCCGCGAGGCTCACCGCGGCAGCGCGCTAGACTCGCCAGCAGGCGTCGCACGGACGGCGGGGTCACGACCAGCCGTGGCATCATGGCGCGGACACACTGCCATCCACGGGAGGACCGCCGACCGGTGCCGCCGATCGCCGAGCTGAGCCGCATCGAGCCCGTCTACCTCGGCCGTCTCGAGAAGGAGGGCGTGTTCACGACGGGCATCCTCCTCGAGGTCTCGGAGACGCCGACGCGCCGGCAATCCCTCGCCGACCACACGGGGGCCTCCATCCTCGAGGTGCTCACCTGGCGCGACGAGGCACTCCTCCTCAACCTCGCCGCGTTCGGTCCGGCCGAGCATGTCCTCCTCGCGCAGGCCGGATTCCGGGGGCTCGATGCCGTCCTCCGGGTCGACCTGGCAAGGTTCCAGGAACGGGTGCTGCGCGCGGCCCGGGATCTCAGGGCGGAGCCTCCGACCGAGCTCACGATGACGGGCTGGTGGGAGCAGGCGCGGACACTCGAGACGCCGCCGGAGGAGGAGACGCTGCCAACCGTCGATGCCGGCGGGATCGTCCTTCGCTTCGTGCTCGGTCTGGCCATCGGCGTCGGGACGGCGACCGTCGCCGCGGCGCTCGCCCCGGCCGACTCGGCGCTCGGCGCGATCGCCGTCATCGTCGCGATCGGCGCGATCGGCGGAGCCGTCGCCGGGGTCGCCCTGTCCGGCGTCGGCGGGTTCCTCGGCCTGCTCGCTGGATCGGCCCTCGTCTTCGCGCTCCTGCTCGGACGGGGAGTCCTCGTGGCGCTGCCGAACACGCCGCTCTGGACGGACCAGGGGATCTCGTTCACGCTCGGCCTCGGAGCCGGGCCGCCGGCGGTGATCGCCGGCTGGCTCGTCGGGCGAGTGGGTGCCCGACGGCGGACGGCACCGCCGCTCGCGACGGTGGGCCATCGGACCGCCTGAGCGGTCGTCCGGCTACGATGGCCGGGTGAATGTCCTCGCGACCCGCATCGGGTCCGTCGTCATCGGCCTCGCGACGATCGTCGTCGCGGTCGGCGTGGCCGTCGCCGTCCTCTTCAATCCGATCTGGGTATCGTTCGAACAGGGTCGCGCGGACGCTGCGGCATGGACCGGCTTCACGCCCGCGGAGCTGCGGACGGTCACGGACTCGATCCTCTCCGAGCTGTACGTGGGGCCGGGAGACTTCGCCGTCAGCGTCGGCGGGGTGGCGGTCCTCGACGCCCGGGAACAGGCCCACATGCGCGATGTGCGGGCGGTGTTCGTCGAGTTCGGAGCGGTGGTCATCGGCTCGTTGGCGGTCCTGCTCGTGGGTCGTGTCGCGACCCGCGGCAGAGCGTCGTACTGGCGAGCGGTGCGGGCCGGCGCGTCGGTCCTCGTCATCGCGGTCGTCGCCCTCGGCGTCCTCGCCGTCGTCGCATTCGATGCGCTCTTCGAGGTGTTCCACCGTCTCTTCTTCGCCGGCGGCTCGTACACCTTCGATCCGCGGACGGAGCGGCTCGTCCAGCTGTTCCCGGATCGGTTCTGGTTCGAAACCTCGATCGCCCTCGGGGCTGTCCTCCTCGGGATCGGCCTGCTCGCCCGCTGGTATGCCGGCCGTCGGATCGCCGCGTTCGGTCCAGGGGGTGCGGCGGCGCTCCGTGCCCGGAGCGGCGATCGTCCGGTGGCCGTCGGGTGAGCGGCAGCCGCATCCTCGCGATCGCCCGGATCGCCGGCGTGGAGATCCGGGTCCACGTGAGCTGGGTCCTCGTGATCGCCGTCGTCACCCTCGGCGCGGCGGCTCAGCCGACGGCGTTCCCGGCCGCCTGGCCGGATGCGGCGCGTCTCGCGGCCGGGGGCGTCCTCGCCGCCCTGTTCTTCGCCTCGATCGTGCTCCACGAGCTCGCCCATGCGATCGTCGCACGCCGCCGGGGGCTCCCGGTGGACTCGATCACGATCGTCTTCTTCGGCGGCGTCACGACGATCGAGGACGCGGCCCGCGATCCCCGCGACGAGCTCGCCGTCGCCGCCAGCGGACCGCTCGTGAGCACGGTCGTCGGCGCGATCGTCCTCGCCTTCGGCGTCCTCCTCGGTCCGTCGAGCTCGGTGATCGGTCTCGGCGCGGCCGTCGTCGGCTCGGTGAACCTCTTCCTCGGCATCCTCAACCTCGTCCCCGCGTTGCCGCTCGACGGCGGCCGGATCCTCCACGCCGTCCTCTGGCAGGCCGCGGGCGACGCGGCGACCGCGGGACGGCGGACGGCGCGCGTCGGACGACTCATCGGCGCAGCGGCGCTCGGCCTGGGGATCCTCATCAGCCTCGTCGGCGATGCGTGGACCGGGCTGGTCGTGCTCGTGAGCGGGTGGTTCATCGTCCAGGGTTCACGGGTCACGGAGCGGCGACTCGCGATCGAGGCGCTCCTCGCCGGGGTCCGGGTCGGCGAGGTGATGGAGCGCGACCTCACGAGCGTGGGACCGACGCTCACCGTCGACACGTTCGCCGACCAGCTCCTCGCCGACGGCGAGCGGACGAGCGTCCCCGTCGTCGACGGCGACGGCCTCGTCGGGGTGATCGGCGTCGTCCAGCTGCGCCGGATCACCCGCCGCCGGTGGGCCGACCTGCGCGCGTCGGACCTGATGATCGCACCGCCGACCCTGCCCGCCCTCGCCGCGGACGATGCGGCGTGGGTGGCGATGGAGCTCCTCCGCCGCTCGGGCCTCGACGGGATCCCGGTCATGGCGGGACGGACCCTCGTCGGGCTCTTCACCCGGCGCGCGGTCGTCAATGCGATCCGCGACCGCGCGACGAGCCAGGCAGCCACTCGATGAGCGGCGACGCCGGGCCGGGCCGCCTCTGGACGGTCGAGGAGGCGATCGCCGGGATCCGCTCGAAGATCCCGGGGCCGCTCGAAGCGGAGTCCGCCACCCCCGAGGCGGCGCTCGGCCGGTGGCTTGCCGCGCCCGTTGTCGCCACCACGGACCTGCCGCCCTGGGACAACAGCGCGATGGACGGCTATGCGATCCGAGCGGCCGACACGGCCGGCGCGAGCGTCATGTCTCCGGTCCGCCTCGACGTCGTCGGCGAGGTGCGAGCGGGTCAGGCGCCGGAGGTCGAGGTTGCGGCCCGGACGGCGGTCCGGATCGCGACGGGCGCCCCCATCCCGCCGGGTGCCGACGCGGTCGTGCCGGTCGAGGCGACGACGCCGCTCGGCGCGGGGGGGACACCGGTGGGTCCGCGTGGCGGTGCGGCGGTCGGCCCGCTCCCGGCAGCGTGCCTTGTCCACGAGTCGATCGCGGCCGGCGGGTCCATCCGCAGCCGGGGTGGCGATGTGCGTGCGGGTGCCACCGTGCTCGCCACGGGCCGGCGGATGACTGCGGCGGCGGTCGCGCTGGCGGCCGGCGTCGGGTCGGTGACCGTGAGCGTCCGTCGCCGGCCACGGGTCGCGGTCCTCGCGACCGGCGACGAGGTGCGGGCGATGGGCGAGGCGCTCGGTCCGGCAGGGATCCCCGACGCGAACGGCCCCGGCCTGCGGGCCCTCGTCGCGGAGGCGGGCGGCGAACCCATCGGGCTCGGTGTCGCACGCGACGAGCTGACCGATGTCGTCGCCGCGGTCCGTCGGGGGGTGGCGGCCGCGGACGTCGTGATCGTGAGCGGCGGCGTGTCCGTCGGCCCGTACGACGTCGTCCGCGCGGCATTCTCCACCGTCGGGATGATCGACCTGTGGCGGGTGGCCGTCCAGCCCGGCAAGCCGTTCGCGTTCGGCGTGGCCGAGCGTCCCGGCGGCGGTCGGGCGGTCCTGCTCTTCGGCCTGCCCGGCAACCCGGTCTCCACAGCCGTCACGTTCGAGATCTTCGTCCGACCGGCGCTCGCCCTCCTCGCCGGCGACCCGGAGCCCGGCCGGCCGGCCGACCGCGGCGTCCTCCGCGAACCGGTCTCGAAGAGTCCGGGCCGGCGGGGCTTCCTCCGCGTCCTCGTCGAACGGACGCCGGCGGGCGAGGTGATCCGCGATGCGGACGGACGGATCGGCGTGAGGCTCGCCGGCGGCCAGGGAAGCCACGTCCTCAGCGCACTGGCGGCGGCCGATGCGCTCGCCATCGTCCCGGAGACCGTCACGTCGCTCCCGGCAGGCGCGGACGTGGCACTCTGGTGGCTCGGATCGCGATGACGGACGACGCCACGCGGCCGGATCGGAGAGGAGGACGGATGGACACCCCGTCGTCGACCCGCGTCGACCGCCGGCGGCTCACCCACGTCGATCGCTCGGGCCGGCCGCGGATGGTCGACGTCAGCGCGAAGCCCGCCACCGCGCGCCGGGCGGTCGCCGAGGCGATCGTCGGTCTCAGCCAGGAGACCCTGAGCCTCGTCATCGATGGTGGCGGGCCGAAGGGCGATGTCCTCGGAGTCGCCGAGCTCGCCGGCGTCATGGGCGCGAAGCGGACGAGTGAGCTCATCCCGCTGTGCCATCCGCTCACCCTCACGGACCTCGTCGTCCAGATCACGCCGGATCGAGCCGCGAGCGCGCTCCGGATCCGGGCCGAGGCGGCGACGACCGGCCAGACCGGCGTGGAGATGGAGGCGATGACGGCCGCCGCGATCGCCGCCCTCACGGTCTACGACATGGTGAAGGGCGTCGAACGAGGCGTCGAGATCCGGTCCGTGTCCCTCGTCAGCAAGAGCGGCGGCGCGAGCGGGACGTGGACGCGCGATCGTCAGCCCGGCGGCGCCGCCTCCGGCTCGCGGCCCTCCCGTCCGTCCACCGGCGGGCCGAAACATCGGCCGGGCGATCGGATGGCCGGCAGACTGCCGGGCCGCCGGACGGGCGGCGGACCCGCGACCGGCTGATGGCAGGGTCCGTCCGCACGGCGTTCGTCCTCACGGCGAGCGACCGCAGCGCCGCCGGTGAGCGCCCCGACGCCTCAGGCATCGCGGTCGCGGCCCGGCTCATCGACCTCGGGTTCAGCGTCGAGCGGGCGGTCGTCGCCGACGACCGGCCGGCGATCGCGGCGGCGCTCCGCGCGGCGGCGGCGCGCCATCCGCTCGTCGTCACGACCGGCGGCACGGGTCTCACGCCGCGCGACGTCACGCCACAGGCGACGCGCGAGGTGGTCGACTACGAGGTGCCGGGGATGGCCGAGCTCATGCGCGCCGAGGGCAGGCGGTCGACGCCGTTCGCCGCCCTCAGCCGGGCCGTCGTCGGCGTGCTCGGCCGGACGCTCATCGTCAACCTGCCGGGGAGTCCTCGAGGCGCGGCCGAGTCGCTCGAGACGATCGTCCCGCTCCTCGATCACGCCCTCGAGACGCTCGCCGGTCCGTTCGACCACGGGTCCGCGGCTGTCGGCCCTCGGTCTGCTCGAAGGAGTCGCTGATGCCGTCCGCCTTCGACCATGTCGCCGGGTACCCGCTCGTCTTCCCGCTCTTCTACGGGGCGCTCGCCGGGTTCGCCCTCGTCATGGCCCGCCACCTCCGGATCTTCGCCGTGGCCCGGCCGGTGCGGCCGTTCGCGGCCGTCCCGCGGCGGATCGGCGGGCTCGTCCAGTACGCCTTCGCCCAGCGGAAGATGTTCAAGGATCCACGGGCGGCGGTCATGCATGCCGGGATCTTCTGGGGCTTCGTGCTGCTCACGATCGGGACGACGAACATCGTCACCGGCGGGATCGTCGAGGCGATCCTCCGAGCGCCGTTCGGCGGTGCGCTCTGGACCGCGCTGACGCTCCTCCAGAACGTCGTCGCCGTGGTCGTCCTGGGTTCGATCGCCTGGGCCTTCGAACGGCGGCTCATCGCGCGGCCCGCGCGCCTCACCTACACGCGCGATGCGCTCGTCATCCTCGCCATGATCGGCGGCGTCGTGGCGACCGAGCTCCTCGCCCAGGCGGCCGAGTCGGCGCGCTTCGGCGACATCGCGGGCGCGCTCGTCGCGAATGCCGTGGGCTCGCCATTCCGGTTCCTCGATCCGGGCATCCTCGAGGTGGGGTTCCTCGCCTTCTGGTGGGCCCACGTCCTCCTCGTCGCCGCGTTCCTCGTCTACCTCCCCTTCAGCAAGCACCTCCACATCGTCACGAGCTTCCCGAACATCTACTTCCGCAAGCTCGCTCCGCGGGGCGAGCTGCCGGCCATGGATCTCGAGGCGGCGGACGCGACGTTCGGCCTGCGGACCCTCCAGGATCTCGGCTGGAAGGACCTCCTCGACGGGTTCACGTGCACCGAATGCGGGCGCTGCACCCAGGCCTGCCCGGCGAATTTCACCGGCAAGCCGCTCGACCCGAAGGCGTTCATCATGGGCATCCGGGAGATGTCCGTGGAGGCCGAGCACGGCCTCAACCTCATCCCGAACAACCCGGCGGTCCGCGAGGCCTATGGCCTCGACGATCGCCTCGCGCCCACGGCCCTCGGGCAGCCGATCGTCGACACCGCGATCCCGTATGACGCGGTGTGGGACTGCGTGACGTGCGGCGCCTGCGTCGAGGCGTGCCCGGTCCTCATCGAGCACGTCGACAAGATCGTCGGTCTGCGCCGCAACCTCGTCCTCGAGGAGAGCCGCTTTCCGAGCGAGCTCACGGCGGCCTTCCGCAACATGGAGGTCGCCGGCAACCCGTGGGGCCAGTCGCGAGCGGCCCGACTCGACTGGGCCGCCGACCTTCCGTTCGACGTCCCGACCGTCGCCGAGGTCGCCGCAGACGGTCGGCTCGATGACCTCGAGGTGCTCTACTGGGTGGGCTGCGCCGCGGCCTTCGACGAGCGGAACCGGCGGGTCGCCCGGGCGTTCGCGACCTGCCTGGACGCCGCCGGCGTCCGGTTCGCGGTCCTCGGACAGGAGGAATCGTGCACCGGCGATCCGGCCCGTCGGATGGGCAACGAATACGTCTACCAGCTCCTCGCCACGGCGAACGTGGCGACGCTCGAACGGTATGCGATGGGGAAGCGGACGATCGTCACCGCCTGTCCGCACTGCTTCAACACGATCGGCAACGAATACGGCCAGTTCGGTGGTCGCTATCGGGTCGTCCATCACAGCCAGTACCTCGCCGAACTCCTCGCCAGCGGACGGCTCCGGACCTGGGCCGCGGACGGGACGGCACGGTCCGTGACGTACCACGATTCGTGCTACCTCGTCCGCTACAACGGCGTCGCCGCCTCGCCCCGTGACGTCCTCGGCGCCGTGCCGGGGATCGAGCTGCGGGAGATGGAGCGCAGCGGTCGGGACACATTCTGCTGCGGGGCGGGCGGGGGTCGGATGTGGATGGAGGAGACGCGCGGGACGCGGATCAACGCGGAGCGGACGCGCCAGGCGCTCGCGACGGGCGCAGGGACGCTCGCGACGGGCTGTCCGTTCTGCATGACGATGCTCAAGGATGGGCTCGCCGATGCGGGCCACGGTCCGGGCACGAGCGAGCCGATCGCCTCGGCCGACATCGCCGAACTCCTCGCCGCAAGCCTCGCCCCGACGGGTCAGGGCGGCGGCCGTCAGCTGCCCGTCATCCAGTGACCGGGCGGCGGATCGGCCGCCGAGCCTCACCGGAACGTCCGGCTCGTCGCGGGTCCCCGAAGGTACCGCCGGTGGCGCGACCGCCCGGTGCTAGGATGCGGCCGGAGGCCGCCCAGTGATCGACGACTCGCCGCCCCGGCCGTACCGCCTCACCGACGAGCACCTCATGCTGCGGGACGCGGTCCGCCTCCTCGCCGATGAGCGGATCGCCCCGCGCGCCGCGGAGATCGACCGCTCAGCCAGCTTCCCGTGGGACGTCCGGGACCTGCTCGCGAGTCACGACATCCTCGGTCTCCCGTTTCCGGTCGAGTATGGAGGGGTCGGCGGCGATCTCCTCTCCGTCTGCCTCGCCATCGAGGCGATCGCCCGCGTTTGCGCCACGTCGGCGCTCATCGTCGCGGTCCAGGAGCTCGGCGCGCTGCCGCTGCTGCTCGCCGCCGACGACGACCAGAAGGCACGCTGGCTCCCCGCCCTCGCCACCGGCGAGCAGCTCGTGGCGTTCGCCCTGACGGAGGCGGAGGCGGGCTCGGACGCGGCGGCCGCCCGCACACGTGCCGTTCGGGACGGCGCCGACTATGTCATCGACGGGAGCAAGCGCTTCATCAGCCAGGGCGATATCGCCGATCTCGTCGTGGTGTTCGCCGTCACCGAGCCCGAGGCAGCGCGCCATCGCAACCTGTCGTGCTTCGTCGTCGAGCACGGGGCGCCGGGCTTCAGCTCGCCACGGGTCGAGCACAAGATGGGGATCCGCGGCTCGACGACCGCCGAGCTCACCTTCGACGGGGTCAGGGTCGGGTCGGACCACCGGATCGGCGCGGAGGGGGAGGGGTTCTCGATCGCGATGCGGACGCTCGACCGGTCCCGGCCGGCGATCGCCGCCCAGGCGGTCGGGATCGCCCAGGGCGCGCTCGACGTGGCGGCGCGCTATGCGACCGAGCGCCGTCAGTTCGGCCGCTCGATCGGCGAGTTCCAGCTCGTGGCCGGGATGCTCGCCGACATGGACGCTGCGACGGAATCGGCCCGCCAGCTCCTCTACGCGGCGTGCGCGGCGATCGACGATGGCGCGCCGGACGCCGCCCGCTGGTCCGCGATGTGTAAACTCGTGGCCGGGGACGCCGCGATGCGGGTGACCACGGACGCGGTCCAGGTCCTCGGCGGCTACGGCTACACGGACGAGTTCCCCGTCGAACGCATGATGCGCGACGCGAAGATCACCCAGATCTACGAGGGCACGCAGCAGATCCAGCGGCTCGTCGTGGCACGCTCCCTGCTCGGGAGGCGCGACTGACGACGATCCGGCGGAGCCCGTCCGCCCATACAGGAGGACCGCTCAGCGGTGCACATCGTCGTCCTCACCAAGCCCGTCCCGGACACGACCGGACAGGAGCGCCTCGGGCCGGATGGCCGGCTCGACCGGGCGGCCGTCCCAACCGTCGTCAACGCGAACGACGAGTACGCCCTCGAGGCGGCCCTACGCCTCGTCGAGGGGCACCCCGATGGCGGCGAGGTGACCCTCCTCGCGATGGCCCCGCCGGACGCACCGGAGACGCTCCGCAAGGCGCTCGCGATGGGGGCGACGCGCGGCATCCTCGTGACCGACCCGGTCCTCGCCGGGTCGTGTGTCCGGTCCACCGTGACGATCCTCAGCGCTGCGCTCCGGACGCTGACCTACGACCTCATCCTCGCCGGTGCGGACACGTCGGACGGCGGCGGCGGCGTGGTCGCCGCCGGGGTGGCCACCCGGCTCGGCCTGCCGTACCTCTCATACGCGGCGGGGCTCGAGGTCCACGACGGGCGGGTCCACGTCCGGCGGATCTCGCCGCTCGGCTACGACGTCCTCGAGGCGCCGCTCCCGGCCCTCGTCGTCGCGACCCAGGCGCTCGGCGAGCCGCGATACCCGTCGCTCAAGGGGATCATGGGCGCACGAACCAAGGAGATCGCCGTCCGATCGCTCGCCGACCTCGGCATCGACCCGGCCGCGGTCGGCGGCGCGGCCTCCACGACGGCCATCGTCACAACGCGAACGCCGCCGGCGCGCGGCGCGACGCGGGTCGTGCGCGGCCCCGCCGCGGAGGTCGCGCGGGAGGTCGTCGACTTCCTCGTCGCGCGGAGGATCGTCTGATGGCGGGCGCGATCTGGGTCGTCGGCGAGGCGGCGGCGGACGGCCTCGCCCGGATCTCCGCCGAGGTCGCCACGCTCGGCCGCGCGCTCGGCGCCGCCGCCGGTCGGGACGTCGTCGGGATCGTCGCCGGCGTCACCCCGGGTGCAGCGGCCGCCGGCCTCGCCGCGTACCTCCCGCGGGTCCTCGAGGTGGAGGTGCCCGCAGCCGCCGCGACGACCGCAGTCGCCGCCAGCGCACCGGCGATCGCGGCCCTCGCCGCGCGCGACGATCCCGCCTGGATCCTCCTTGGCGCCTCGCCGGACGGTCGCGATCTGGCGGGGACCCTCGCGGTCCTGCTCGATCGGGGGGTCCTCGTGAACGCCTCGGCGGTCTCGTGGGACGGGCACGGCCCGCTCGTCGAGGCGAGCGTCTTCGGCGGCCGGCTCATCGTCTCGAGCGGCTTCACCGGCGACCGTGGCATCGTCACCGTCCGGCCGAACAGCGTGGTCGCCGAGGCGGCGGCAAGCGCCGGCATCGTCGAGAAGACCATCGCCCCGGCGACGGCATCGCTCCCGGAGGTAACGGTCGTCGAGCGGGTCCAGGCGAGCGCCTCGGCGGTCTCCATCGACGAGGCGCGGATCGTCGTCTCGGGCGGGCGCGGCGTCGGGGGACCGGACGGGTTCCGCGTCGTGGAGGACCTCGCGGCCGCCCTCGGCGGCGTGGTCGGGGCGACCCGTGCGGCGGTCGACGCCGGCTGGATCCCGTACAGCCAGCAGATCGGACAGACCGGCAAGATCGTGAAGCCGGAGCTCTACCTCGCGCTTGGGATCTCGGGTGCGATCCAGCACAAGGTCGGGATGCAGACGGCCGCCACGATCGTCGCGGTCAATCGCGACCCCGACGCGCCGATCGCGGAGTTCGCCGACCTTGTCGTCATCGGCGACCTGTTCGAGATCGCCCCGGCCATCGCCCGCGAAGTCCGCGCCCGGTCGAGCTGACGGGCCCCCGGGGAGCAGCGTGCCGATCGCGGTCGTCATCCCGCTCGTCGCGTTCGTCGCCCTCGCCGTCGTCTTCGTCGCCGTCCTGCGCCGAACGGGGACACTGCTCGCCGCTGCCCGGCGCGACGCGGCGTTCCAGGGCGCGGTGGCGGAGTTCGCCGTCCGGATCGACGGTGCCATCGGCGCCGTCGTGGCTCGGGTCGACGGCGTGCGACGGCACCAGGTCGATGCCGGGAACATCGCCGGCGACCTGGGCTCGGTCCGCGAGATCCTCGAGCGCGAGATCGAGGCCGCGCGGCGCCTGCCAACGAGCGACGGCCGACCGGACCCGCGCACCGGGCTCGCGACCGAGATCGGGCGGGCCGCGCGGGCGCTCGACATGGTCGCTCACGGCTGCACGCTCATCGCTGGCGGCCAGGGCCGCAACGGCGAGCTCGAGGCGCAGACATCGATCAAGCGCGGCTATCTCAACCTCATCCACGCTCGTGAGGCGATCGCCCAGCTGGCGGTCGATGCGACCACCGGTGCGCGACGTTCGCCGACGGACGCTCGGGGCACCTCGGCGACGAGCGATCGCTGGGCCTGACCACACGATGTAGTGGTATCCTCGAGGGACACCACTATCGGTAGTGGTCGGCGACGGGAGCCTCGATGCGCTGTCCACAATGCGGCGAACACGAGACGCGGGTCGTCGACTCGCGGGATCTGGACGACTCGGCCACGATCCGGCGCCGCCGGGAGTGCTCGACGTGCGCCACGCGATTCACGACGTACGAGCGCATCGAGGCCGCCCGGCTCGTGGTGATCAAGCGTGACGGGACGCGCCAGGAATTCGACCGCGACAAGCTCGCCGAGGGGCTCGACAAAGCGCTCACCCGGCGGCCGGTCCCCGAGGGCGCGGCGGACGAGGCGGCGGACGCGATCGAGGCAGAGCTCCGGGCAGCGGGCGTCACCGAGGTGCCGAGCTCACGGATCGGCGCGGCGGCCATGGAGAAGCTCCGCGGCATCGACCAGATCGCCTACATCCGGTTCGCGTCGGTCTACCAGAGCTTCGAGGACCTCGAGGACCTCAAGCGCGAGGTGGACACCCTGTACGCGACGCGCGGCGTGGCCGGGGTCGTGAGTGGCGAGCGGGCGTGAGCGTCCTCGCCGACCGCGACATCCGGATCGAGCTCGAGTCGGGCCGCGTGCGGATCGACCCGTACGATCCCGCCGACCTGCAGCCCTCGTCGGTGGACCTCCACCTCGACCGCAGCTTCCGGGTATTCCGCAACAATCGCTACGCCTTCATCGACGTCCGTTCGCCGCAACCCGATCTCACGGAGTTGCTGCGGGTCGCGGACGACGAGGCGTTCATCCTCCATCCCGGCGAGTTCGTGCTCGGCCAGACCGTCGAATGGGTCGAGCTCCCGGACGATCTCGTCGCGCGTCTCGAGGGCAAGAGCTCGCTCGGGCGGCTCGGCCTCCTCATCCACTCGACCGCCGGCTACGTCGATCCGGGCTGGAAGGGAAATCTCACCCTCGAGTTGAGTAACGTCGCGAACCTGCCGATCGCCCTGTACTTCGGGATGCGGATCGGCCAGATCAGCTTCTTCCGGATGTCGAGCCCGGTGGAGCGACCGTACGGCTCACGCGGCCTGGGCTCGAAGTACCAGGGCCAGTCCGAGCCCACCGCGTCGGCGTACCACGAGGACTTCGCCGCCGATCGCCGCCCCTCGGACCCGGTTCGCCGCGACTGAGGGGCGATCGATGGGCATGGCGGACGCGTTTGCCTGGAGCGCGGATCTCGGCGGCGGGACGAGCGTCGGGCTCATCCGGGCCGGGACATTCCGATCGGACGCGGGTGCCCTCTTCGGTCCGGTCCCGCGACTGCTCTGGGAGCGTCACGTCGTCGACGAGCTGGACGCCGACCACCGTCTCCTCCAGGCCCTCAACTGCCTCGTGGTGGAGACGCCCTCGGGACGGGTCCTCGTCGAGACCGGGATCGGCGAGCGGATCGACGAGCGAACGCGGAGGATGCGAGCGTACGAGGGACCGCCGATCCTTGCGGCGCTCCGGTCCGCCTCGATCGACCCGGGATCGATCGACCTCGTGGTCATGAGCCATCTCCATTTCGATCACGCGGGCGGGCTCCTCGCGGCGGACGGGGAGCGGGCGTTTCCCCGAGCGAGGATCGTCGCCCAGCGGGCGGAGTGGGAGATCGCCGCCTCCCCGAACAGCCGGGTCGTCGCGAGCTACGTGCAGCCGGAGCTCGCGCTCGTCCGGGCGTGGGGCGAGGCGGACTGGGCGGAAGGGGAGCGCGAGCTCCTCCCGGGGGTGTCCGTCGTCCCGACCGGCGGACATTCGGCCGGCCACCAGGCGATCGTCGTCCGCGGTGCCGGTGCCGGCGCCCGGACGCTGGTCTTCTTCGGCGACCTCGCCATGCGGCCGTGGAGCGCGAACCCGCGCTGGATCACCGCCTTCGACGATTTCCCGCTCGACTCGGTGGACGTCAAGGCCCGGCTGTTCGCGGAGGCGGCCGGCGGCGGCTGGCTCGTGGTCCTCTCGCACGAGCGCGACACGCCCGCCGGGCGGCTCGTCGCCGATCGCGATCGCTACCGGTTCGAGCCGGTCTAGCGGGGATCCCCGGACACGTCGTTGACGAGGATGCCCATCGGATAGAGGCGGCCGGGCCAGATTCCGCCAGATGGTCATGAGGCGGGCGCTGGTCTGCACATCGCTGACAGGTGGCCCTCACCCGGGCATCTGGCAGGATCCAGACGCCGGCCCGGCCCGGCCCGGCCCACGCTCAGGTCTGCCAGCGCCGCGTGGGGAGTCGATGACCGTCGCCCGCGTGGTGGTCGTTTGTCAGGAACGCGTGTGGCGACGTGTCGCGACGTACCACGGCCGGTCGTCGGATCCGGTGGAAGCCGGCCAGGTCTGCGTTGTCGACAACGTCCGCGGGAATCACGGCTATGGCATAGCGCTCCCGGCGGGGACGCCGAGGGGCGCGGACGGGGGCGCGGATGGCGGGGCGGCGGGCAGGATCGCCTCGACCTCCGCGGCGGCGGACGCCATCGTCATCGGGCCCTGGATGACAGCGCGGATGATGCCGTTCGGGTCGACGAAGAACTGGGTCGGCAGGGCGAAGACGCCGTAGCGGTGGAAGATGTCGGCGGAGATGTCGGCCGCGATCGTGTACTGGAGGCCGTAGCGGGCGGCGTAGGCCGCGACGTCGGCCACACTCGTCTCCTGGACACTGATCGCGACGAGCGCGAGGCCGCGATCGCGGTAGGCGGCATAGGTGTCGCGGAGGACCGGGGTCTCCGCCTGGCACGGCGGGCACCACGTCGCCCAGAAGTCGATCCACACGCCGCGGCCGCGGAGCGCCGCGAGGCTCAATGGCCGGCCGGCGAGGTCGGACAAGGTGAACGTCGATCCGTCGGCGCGGGTCACGGTGAAGTCCGGAGCGCGATCGCCCGGTCGCAGGCCCACGGCAGGCGGCGAGCCGATGAGGTACGGCGTGGCCCGTGGATCGCGGGCCCCGATGGCTCCCGTCGTGCCGAGCGGCGCCGTGACGCCGAGGAGCAGGATGATGGCCACGACGACCACGACGAGGCCGGCGGCGAGCTGGCGCGCCCCGAACGGTCCGATGAGCCCGTGGCGCGGCGGGCGGTGCTCGAAGGTCGGGCGCTCGCGGGACACTAGATCGCCGTGTTGAAGTTGAAGTACCGCGGCAGCAGGGCGAGCCATCCGGCGAGCATCGCGACGCCGATCCCGACGACGAGGAGCCCGCCGACGAGCGAGACGATCCGACCGTGCGCGACGAGTGGCCGCAGGAGTCCGGGCGCCCGATCGTAGAGCGCTCCGAGGACGAGGAACGGGATGCCGAGCCCGAGGGTGTAGCCGACGAGGAGCGTCGCGCCCGGCCCCGCCGAGCCGGAGGTCGCGGCCATCGTGAGGATCCCGCCGAGGATGATCCCGATGCACGGCGTCCAGCCGATCGCGAAGATGGCTCCGAGGCCGAAGGAGGCGAGCGCGCCGCCACGGCGGTCCACGAGGCGACCGCCGAGCCGATCGAGACGGGCCGCGCCGGGCTCCCGCCCAACCGCGGTCGCCGCGAGGGACAGCGTCCCTGTCGACGTGGCCACGGAGGCCGCCGCTCCGGCGTCGAGGGGTCTCCAGACCCGCTCGAGGAAGCCGATGCGGACGATCCCGGCGAGGGACAGACCCATGACGATGAGGACGATCCCGCCGACCTGGCGGAGCTCCGGAAGGATGGCCACGAGCGGCCCGCCCGCATAGGTCGCGGTGATCCCGAGGAGGGTGAACACGACGCCGAATCCGGCCACGTAGGCGGCCGCGCTCCCGAGGGCCAGCCAGCGCGATGGCGGGACCGACGGGTCGCGACCGGCGACGGCCACGGACGTCAGCTGGGCAAGGTACGCCGGTACGAGCGGCAGGACGCACGGCGAGAGGAAGCTGATGAGACCCGCGACGACCGCGACGCCGAACGAGAGGTCGGTCCCCCCGTCCGGCCCGCTCGCCGCCACACCCGCGGCCGCCTGGATCGCCGCCGACGGCAGCGCCCACAGCGCGGCGATCATCCGCCCAGCCCCTCCGTGACGAACCGGCGGATCGCCGCCCCGGAGGTGGCGAGCCGGAGCTGGCGCCCGGCGATCTCGAGGACGGGGATCTCCTCCGCATGCGCGGCGAACCAGCGATCGTCTGTCGTGATGTCGCGATCCTCGATCGGCGAGACGCTCCGGCCTGCGGAGCGCCGCTCGGCCATGAGGGTCTCGAGGAACTCCCGGGTCTCCTCGCAGAGGCCGCAGCCGGGCTTGCCGTAGAGGATGATCGTCGGGTTCGGGTCGGTCGGGTGGATCGGTGCCGGCATCGCGGGCATTCTAGTCGCGAGCCAACGGACCGGCCCGGCAGTCTGACTCGGGTCCGCCGTCGCTGCGCGGTACGATGGCGGTCCGCGCCCCCGTAGCTCAGTGGATAGAGCGAGGCCGTCCTAAGGCCTGCGTCGGCGGTTCGAGTCCGTCCGGGGGCGCCACGAACGATCCGTGTGTCCAGCCACACGGTCTTCGCACAGACAGTTGCGCGGATGAGGTGCAGACTATGGAGGCGCCTGGGTCGTCGAGGATCTGAACCACCCGCCAGGCATCGCTCGAGAGTTCGTGAAGCACGATGAGCAACTACCAGGTCGAACCCGCATCTCGCCCGCAGGCGGTGACGGAAGCAGCGATCAAGGCCCGTCGCGACGGGCAGGTCCAGGGCATCTCCCGCCGGACGCTTCTCCGTCGTTCACTCGGAGGCGGGATCGCCCTCTGGTTGTTCGAACTCGGCGCCGGCACGATCGGTTTCCTCTGGCCGAGCCTGGCCGGTGGCTTCGGTGGGGTCTTCACGCTCGGCACCATCGACGACGCTGCGAGGACGATGGACACGATCGGGACCCAGTTCAAGGACGGCGCGCCAGCCCATTTCCTTGCCGCGCAGGCATTCGTCATGCTCATCAACCCTGACGTCTACAAGTTCATCCCGGGTGCCAGCCCGGAGGGCGACGGTGCGGCGACGAACGTGCGGACGCTCTGGCATCGCTGTACGCATCTCGGCTGCACGCCGAACTTCTGCCCCTCGAATTTCTGGTTCGAGTGCCCCTGCCATGGATCGCGCTACGACCGCCTCGGCATCAAGATCCTCGGCCTGGGGCCCGCACCGCGGAGCCTTGACCGCTTCGCCTCGACGGTCGACGCCAAGGGGGTCCTGACAGTCGATACGGGCAAGATCACCCTCGGCCCTCTGCCGATCGCCCTCGGCCAGCCGGGCGTCATCCCGGCCACGTCGCCGGTCAGCTGTCTCTGATCACGCCCGCGGTTCCCCGCATCGTCCCCGCGACCGACCTCGGCGGAGTGAAGGTCCTCAAGCACGGTGACCTGTTCCTCCTGTCGGACGGTCTCGGCGACGTCCATGTCGACAGCCGCGGTCTCGGCCTCTACGAGGGGGACACGCGGATCCTGTCGTGCCTCCTCCTGCGGTTGAACGGGGAGCGCCCCGTCCTCCTTCGCGGAGATACCGGGGCGAACCACCGCGGCGTGATCCAGATGACGAATCCGGACACCCTGCCCGACCAGCGCAGGAAGGTGGACCCCCGGCTCTCCCTGGCTCGCGAATCGCTCGGCATCACCCGCGAGCGCGTCCTCGATCGTGGCTTCCGCGAACGGATCACCCTGACGAACTTCAGCCCCCACCGGGAGCACCTCCGGATCGACCTCCGCATCGCCTTCGACGCGGCGGACATCTTCGAAGTCCGTGGGAGGCGCAGGCCCAGCCGCGGCGAGTTCGAGCCGATCGTGATCGGAGATGGAGGACGGCTCAGGTTCGGCTACGTCGGCCTCGATGCGCGCCTGCGGTCGGTGTTCGTGCATCCGCACGGGCCCGCGCGGGCGACGAGCGTCGACGAGGGCGAGGGATCGGTCATGCTGACGTGGGATCGCGTCCTCGCCCCCGGAGCGCGCGCCGAGCTCGGCTGGTCGATCTGGAGCAGGCTCTCGCCGCCGCGAGTCGTCCGCACAGGTCGGCGCGCTCGCGCGGCGACCGCGATCCCCATCGCTCCGAAGGTGGATCCCGCGCCCGGCGCCGAGGCATACCGCGTCTGGCTCGACGGCGGGACGACCGTGAAGTCGGACAATGAGCTCTTCGACCTCACGATCCGCCGCTCGTTCGCCGATCTCCGCTTCCTGCTCAACGAGGGACCGGGCCCGGGCGAACGCTATGTCGCGGCCGGCGTGCCCTGGTACGCGACCCTGTTCGGACGCGACGCGATCCTCACCGGCTACGAGGCGCTCGCCTTCCGACCATCGATCGCGATCGAGGCGCTCGAGGTGCTCGCCGCCCGCCAGGCCACCTCAGTCGACGATTCGCGCGACGCGCAACCGGGCAAGATCCTCCACGAGCTGCGAACCGGGGAGATGGCTCGCGCCGGCGAGCTGCCCCACACGCCGTACTACGGCAGTGTCGACTCCACCCCGCTGTGGCTCATCCTCCTCTGCGCGGCGTACGACTGGACCGGCGATCGCGCCCTCATCGACCGCCTCTGGCCCAATGCGATCGCCGCGCTCGACTGGATCGATCGCTACGGGACCGACGAGCACGGCTTCCTCGTCTACGAGCGACGGGCCCCGGAGGGCCTCATCAACCAGGGCTGGAAGGACTCGGGCGACTCGGTCCGCGACCGGGCCGGGGGACTCGTGGACGCGCCGATCGCTCTCGCCGAGGTCCAGGGCTATGTCTACGACGCGAAACGGCGGATCGCCGGCCTCGCCCGCGTGCGCGGCGACGACGCACTCGCCGCACGGCTCGAACAGGAGGCCGAGACGCTGCGGCGGCGGTTTGAGGCCGCCTTCTGGGTCGCCGATCGCGGCTACTACGCGATGGCCATCGGTCGCGACGGTCGGCTCGCGGACGCCATCACCTCGAATCCCGCACAGGCGCTGTGGACGGGGATCGTCGATCCCGATCGGGCGGCTGCGGTGGTCGCGATGGCGACCAGTCCAGGCCTCGACTCGGGATGGGGGATCCGGACGTACGCGGCCGGACAGCCCGGCTACAACCCGATCGGATACCACACCGGCTCCGTCTGGCCGCACGACACGGCGCTCATCGTCGACGGGCTCAGGCGCTACGGCTTCCGCGACGTCGCCGACGTCCTCGCCGGCAAGGTCCTCGAGGCCGCCCAGTCATTCCCGGACTTCCGGCTGCCGGAGCTCTTCTGCGGCTTCTCGCGCGCGGAGGTCGGCGTGCCCGTCCCGTATCCGGTCGCCTGCTCCCCGCAGGCCTGGTCGGCGGGGGCTCCGCTGCTGTTCCTCACCGCGCTGCTGGGATTGCGGCCGAACGCGCACCGTCGTGAGCTCGAGCTCGTCAACCCGCAGCTGCCATCGTGGCTGACGAGTGTCACGATCAGCGATCTTCGAGTCGGGTCCGCCTCCGTGGACCTCCTGTTCCACCGCTGGCGCGGCACGACGAGCGCGGAGGTCCTCCGCAAGCGGGGCGATCTCTCGGTTACGATCCGGATCTGAGGTCGGCCCGTCCTTCGCGGTCGGCGACGACAGTCCGATAGATCCGCTCGTAGGCGTCCGTCATCCGCGTCGCGGAGAACCGTTCGAGGACCGATCGGCGGATCTCGCGCCGATCGAGCCCGGCGACGTCAGCAAGGCGGCGGGCCAGGGTGGCCGTGCGCGAGGCGAGATAGCCGTCGCGCCCCTCCCGCACGATCTCCGGCAGGGCGCCGACCGGTCGGGCGACGACGGGCGTCCCGCAGGCGAGCGACTCAATGGCCACGAGGCCGAACGGTTCGGGCCAGGAACCGGGCATAAGCGTCGCATAGCTCGTCGCAAGGAGCCGATCCCGCTCCGCGCCGGACAGCTCGCCGAGATACTCGACGTCCGCGGTTCGCAGCGCAGGCAGGAAGACCGCCTCGTGATAGGCGAGCTCCGTGGGCGTCCAGCCGGCCTTGGCTGCCACCCGGAGTCGCCGACCGCTGAGGCGCGCGATCGAGATCGCATCGAGGATGCCCTTCTCGGGCGCGATCCGGCCGACGAAGCAGAGATCCTCGCCGGGCGCTTCGCTGAATGGCGACGCTGTCAGATCGAGCCCGTTGTGGATGACCGCGGTCCACGCGGCGGACGGTCGTGTCGACGCCTGGGCGGCGCTGATCGCCACGAGCTGCGCAGCCGGGTCGGCCAGGGTCCGGGCGGCCCAGGGCTGGTCGAGACGGCCATGGAAGGTGACGACCACCGGCGATCGAGTCGCGCGTGCGAGGAGCAGGCCAGCCCCCTCGAGGTGGGCGTGGATGACATCGAACGAACCCTCGTGATGGAGGACCTCGAGCATGGTGCTCACCACGTACGGCCAGGGGTCGGCCGCGACGCCGCTCCCCCGGAGCGCGCGGGCGACCGTCGGGATGAGGCGTGCTCGTGCCGTCGAATCGCCACTCGCGAACAGGGTCAGGTCGTGGCCGCGACGCGTGAGCTCGGCCGTCAGGGCGGCCACGATCCGTTCGGTGCCACCGTAGCCTGGAGGAGGCACGGCTTCGACCGGCGGCGCGACCTGGGCGATCCGCATCGGCGCCCCCGGGCGCGGGGACGTCCGAGCGATGGTTCCGCGACGATTCATCGTCGACGAAGCCTATCCGCTGGCCGTCCACGGTGCCGCCGATGGGCGCGCCTGCGGTCCCGCCTGCCGAGCCGCGGTCCCGCCGGTATCCTGTCCGGGCATGTCGCGCCCCCATGTCCCTCAACCGATCGTCGACCTCGCCCACGCGCGACGGACGGCGAGGCTCGCCCACGACTGGTCCCGCGCGGACGCGCTCCACGCGGCGATCGCGGCTGCCGGCTGGACGGTCATCGACGCCGGCGTCGACTTCGATCTCCGACCGCTCCGCCCAGCCGACGTCGTCCGCGACGGGACCACGATCCATGGTTCGTCCGAGTCGGTCCCGTCGCGCCTCGCCGACCCACCGAGCGAGCCGTACACGGTCGTCGTCCCGGTCGTCGCGCCGCCCTCGGCGGAGGAGGGCGCGGAGCGTCGATCGGCGGCCTCCGGGACCGCGATTTGGCTCCCCGACGTCGACCCGAGCCGGATCGTCGCGGTCGTCATGGAGCAGTCGCCCTCGGCTTCCTCGGGCTCGATCGAGACGATCCGGCTCGCCGGTCGGCCCACCCCGGGGGCACTGCGGAACGCGGGCTGTCGGCGGGCGCGCGGGACCGTCGTCGTCGTCGTCGCGATGACCGTCAGCCGGGACGCGATCGATCGCCTCATCGCCGGTCTCGGCGACCCCGAGGTCGCCATCGTCGGCACGCTCGGGCTTCGATCCGCTGACCTGCGGCGCTTCGATCCGATCGAGGGCATCGCCGAGGTCGATCCCGTCGCCGTGAGCGGTGCGGCGATCGCGTTCCGGCGCGACGAGTTCGAGCGCCACGGGCCGTTCGACGAGCTGTACCGCACGGAACGCTGGCTGGACATCTGGTGGAGCGTCGTCCTCCGCGACGCCGGTCGCGGGGGAGCTTCGCGGCGGGCGGTCGCGGTCCCGGACGGACGAGGCGACCGGCAGGCCGCGCTCGATCCGCGCGGCGCGAAGCGCGACGGATACCGCTTCCTCGACCGGTTCCGGGACCGCCCGGATCTCCTCCCGGAACATCACCGCGCGGGGGTCGACCGACCCTGACGAAGGAGACGCCGCCTATACTCCCGCCCATGGCGGCTCCGGCGTTCGTGGTCCCTGGACAACGCCGTCGCGGAAGGGCGCCGGTCATCGGTCTCGTCCTCGCCGTCGCCGGCATCTCCATCGCTCTCGCCTGGCCGTATGGCGGGGTGGCTCGAGGCGCTGCGCCGGACAGCGTCACGATCCTCGGCGGCGCCGCGACGACACTCGATCCTGCGGCCCAGGGCGACGTTGCCAGCGCTGCCGTCACCGCCCAGATCTACGAGAGTCTCACCGCCTTCGATCCCGGCCTCATCCTGCGGCCGGCGCTCGCGGCGTCATGGGACGTCGCGCCGGGCGGCCGTCGCGTGGTCTTCCACCTCCGACCGAACCTGACCTTCTCCGACGGGACGCCCCTGACGGCCGCCGATGTCGTCCGGAGCTGGCTGCGGGTCATCGATCCCCGGGCTCCCTCGCCGCTCGCGTCGCTCCTCGCCGATGTCGTCGGCGCGTCGGCGTTCCTGCGCGGGAGCTCGACGGACCCGTCCACCGTCGGCCTCAGGGCCAACGGCTCGGACGTCGAGGTGGACCTCGTCCAGCCGGCCGCCGATGTCGCCGCGATCATCGCCAGCCCAACCTTCGGCGTCGTCCCATCGAGCGGCCCCCTCGACGGCAGTGTCGGCAGCGGCGGATACGTCGTGACCGCGACCTCGGCGACGGAGCTCACGCTCACCGCGAATCCGCGGTACTGGGCCGGCCGGCCGGTCATCGGCACGGTGCATCTGCTCACCACCCTCGGCGGCCGCAGCCCGGTCGACGCGTTCACCGCCGGGACGGTCGACTACACACCGATCGACGACACGGATGCCGCCTGGATCGCCTACGACCAGGCGCTCGGACCGTCCCTGCGGTCCGTCCCATCGCTCTCGGTCGAATACCTCGGGTTCGACGTCCGCCAGCATCCGTTCGACGACGTTCGCGTCCGACAGGCATTCGCGCTCGCGGTGGACTGGGCCCGCCTCGTCACGCTTGCATCGACCGGGACCAGCGTTCCCGCCACGAGCATGGTGCCGCCGGGGATCCCCGGGCGTCCGCCGGGCGACTTCAGCGAGCACGCCGACCCGACCGCCGCGCGGCAGCTCCTCGCGGCGGTCGGCTACCCGGGCGGGGCCGGCTTCCCGAGCATCACCTACCTGTCCGGCGGGACACCGATCGACGCGGGCATCGTCCGCCAGCTGCACGATGTCCTCGGCGTGACGATCGGCTACGAGACGATGGACTTCAACTCGTACTTCGCCCGGCTCGCCTCGGCCCCGCCAGCGATCTGGTCGCTCGGATGGTCGGCCGACTACCCGGGATCGAACGACTTCCTCGGCCTGTTGCTCGGGACCGGGCAGGCGAACAACTACGGCCATTGGAGCTCGGCGACCTTCGACGCGGCGATCGCGGCGGTGGCGACCGCGACGGACGCGGCGGCGGCCAAGGACGCCTATGCGCGTGCCCAGACGATCGTCCACGATGCGGCGCCGGTCATCCCGATCTCGTATGGCTCGGGCTGGGCGCTGTCGCGGTCGGGCCTTCTGGGTGCCGCAGACGGCGGGGTCGGGTTCATCCGGTTCGCCGGCCTGGCGTGGGGGCCATGAGACGGCCGCCGCGCCCCGGCCGCGTGACGCCGGCTCTCCGCATCGTCGGCGCGATCGTGCTGGCGATCTCGAGTGGACTCCTGCCCGCCGGGGCCGCGAACGTCGCCGCGGCCGGGGCGACGTTCGGCACGCCGACGGCGGCCTCGACGTTCGGCACGAGTGTCGTCTTCACCCAGCCGGTCGCCCTCGCGACGGCTCCCGATCGAGCCGAGATCCTCATCGATGCGCCCGGCTCGATCGGTCCGAACGTCACCGAGGTGCCGCTGCCGCCGAGCGGCGCCCGGACGCTCCGCTTCTCCCTCCCGCTCGCTGGCGGACACCTGTTCCCGAACACGACGCTGACCGCCCGCTGGCGCCTCACCTACGGGACCCGCGTGGAGATCGGGCCCGCCGTCGCCGTGGTCTACGCCGACACGCGGTTCGCGTGGCGGACCCTGACCGGCTCGCTCATCCGGATCCACTGGTACGACGGCGACGGCGCGTTCGGCGCCCGTGCCCTCGCGATCGCGGAAAGCGGGGTCCGCACCGCCGAGCAGCTCCTCGGCGTCACCGAGACCGCGCCGATCGACTTCTTCGTCTATGCGGCGCAGGCTCCCTTCTACGACGCGCTCGGTCCGGGGACCCGCGAGAACGTGGGCGGAGAGGCGGTGACCGGGATCCGAACGCTGTTCGCGCTCATCACGCCGGCCGAGGTGAATGCGTCCTGGGTGAGCACCGTCCTGCCGCATGAGCTCACCCATCTGGTCTTCGACACGGCGGTGAACAACCCATATCACTTCCCACCCCGCTGGCTCAACGAGGGGCTCGCGGTCTACCTGTCGCAGGGCTACGACGCCACCGATCGAGCCCTCGTCGCCAGCGCCGCGTCCGGCAGGACGCTCATCCCGCTCGCCGGGCTCGTGGGTCAGTTCCCGACGACCCTGGATCAGTTCTCGCTCGCGTATGCGGAGAGTGTCTCCGCCGTTGATTACCTCGTCCGGACCCACGGTCGAGCGACGCTCGTCGCCCTCATCCGCTCGTACGCGACGGGCGTCACGGATGACGAGGCGTTCACGGCCGCCATCGGGATGGCCGCCACCGTGTTCGATCGTCAGTGGCTCGCGTCGCTCGGGGCGACCGTGCCGGTCAGGGTGGGACCACAGCCGGCGCCGGCGGGGCCCATCGCTCCCGGCTGGTCAGGGTCCGGTACTGCCGCTGCACCGGCGCCTGGATCCGTGGGTGCGGAGCCGTCGGCCGGCGCACCGGCGCTGACGATCGCGACCGGCCCTCCGGTCGCGATCGATATGAGGCTCCTTATCGCCCTCGCGGCCATGGTGGCCGGGGCCGCGCTCCTCCTGGGCCTCTGGGTGCGCGAGCGAAGGCCGCGCCGATGAGCCGCCTGCGCGTGACCTCGATCGCCCGCACCTTCGGCTTCGCCACCTGGCAGATCACGCTCGGCGCGGCGCTCCTCGTCCTCGGCTTCGTCATCGCGGCCCAGCTCCAGTCGCAGACACCGCGGACGTCGTACACGAGCCAGGAGCGGGCGCCGCTCGTCCAGACCGCGCTCGAGCTGCAGTCCCAGCAGGATGCCCTCAAGCAGCAGCTCCTCGACCTTCGAACGCGCATCAGCGGCATCGAGGCGCAGAGCGCGGGAAGCGCCGCCACGGTGACGCAGCTCAACGACGCGCTGCAGCGGGCGCGGATCGGCGCCGGCCTCATCGCCATCCACGGACCGGGCCTCGTCATCCAGCTTGCGGACTCCGACGCGCCGATCCCACCGGGGGCGAACAGCTCCGACTATCGGGTCAGCGGCAGCGATGTCCGGACCATCGTCCGGGAGCTGTGGCTCGCCGGCGCCGAGGCCGTCGCGGTCAACGGGGAGCGGGTGACCGTCTCCACGGCGATCCTCGACATCGGCGGCTCGGTGCTCGTCAACTCCGCCTATCTCGCCCCGCCCTACCAGGTGGCGGCGATCGGGCCGCCCGACCTGTACCGGACGATGTCCGCCGCGCCATCGTTCGTCGCGTTCATCCGGGCTCGGGCAGAGACGTTCGGGATCAGGGTCTCGTTCGCCGAACCGTCCGACGTGACGATCCCGGCGTTCGCCGGCACGGTCAACCTCCGCTACGCCCAGCCCGCATCCCCGTCTCTGCCGCCGAGTCCGTCACCGTCGTCGGTCGTCCCGTGAGCCGCTCGCTCTACGCAGGCCGGAACCAGCTGACGCTCGCCGCGGTCGCGGCGCTCCTCGGGTTGCTCGTCGTCGTCCAGCTCCGCGCGCAGGGCGGTGGGTCCGGTCTCGACGCCCTCACCGCTCCCGAGCTCACCGTCCTCGTCGCGAACCTCAACACGCGCAACGACCAGCTCCGGACCGAGCTTGGCTCGACGCAGGCGGAGCTCGATGCGCTCGTCTCGGCGCAGCAGCGGGGGGTCACGTCCGTGGGACAGCTGCAGGCCGATCTCGCCCGCGTCCAGGCCTGGTCAGGACTCCTCCCGGTGAGTGGGCCCGGGGTCCAGATCTCCGTCTCGGGACCGATCCCGGGATCGGCCGTGGACGACCTCATCGACGAGCTCCGGAACGCCGGCGCCGAGGCGATCGAGGTGGGCGCGGTCCGGGTCGTCCCAGCGAGCGTCGTCGCCGGCGACCCGGGATCGATCTCGCTCGAGAACACCATCCTGTCGAACCCCTTCACCATCTCGGCGATCGGCGACAGTGAGACGCTCACGGGCTCTCTCACCCGGGCCGGCGGCATCGTCGCCCAGCTCACGGCGACGTTCTCGGACGTCGCCCTGCTCGTGTCCCCCGTGGCGAGGATCGTCCTGCCGGCGACGACCCGCGACCTCGTCCCGAGTCACGGCAGTCCACGGCTCTGATAGGCTCGCGGGCGATGAGCAGCCAACCCGTGCTGACGCTGTACCTCGACGATGTCGTCCGTCTCCGCCGTCATCATCCCTGCGGGGGGTTCGACTGGACGATCGACCGCCTCGGGGCGGACATCGGACTTCGCTGCTCGACGTGCGGGCGACGCGTCCTCGTCGCCCGGTCCGCCCTCGAGCGGCGGATCGTCGACTTCGTCCGGCGGGGTGACGGCGCGCCCGGCACTCCCGGCCCGGCCGCGTGACCGACGCTGAGACCCCGTCGAGCGATCGCATCCCGCCGGCGAGCGGCGCGCTCGCCGTCCTGCGGAACCGCTCGTTCCTCCTCCTCTGGCTCAGCCAGGCCGCCACGCAGATCGGCGGCAACATGGTGCTCTACGGGCTCACCGTCATCGTTCTCGAGTCGACCCAGTCGAACGCGGCGGTCAGCGGGCTCATCCTCACGTTCCTCGTCCCGGCGGTGCTCCTGTCCGCCGTCGCCGGCGTGTATGTCGACCGGTTCGATGCGCGACTCGTCCTGTGGGTCACGAACCTCCTCCGCGGCCTCGCCATCTTCGCCATGGTCTTCGCCAGCGGTCAGCTCGGACTCATCTACCTCCTCAATATCTTCGTCTCCACGGTGACGACGTTCTTCTCTCCGGCCGAGGCGACGATGATCCCGCGGATCGTCCCGCGTGGTCAGCTCGTCGCCGCGAACGGGATCTTCACGATCACGCTCAACGCCGCGTTCGCTCTCGGGTTCGCCCTGTTCGGGTCGCTCGCCGTGTCGCTCGCCGGGCCGACCGGCCTGCTCGTCACCGTCGCGGCGCTGTACCTCGTGGCGAGCGCCTTCTGCTTCACCCTGCCGCGGTCTCCGGTGCGGCCCGGCGGGATGCGCCCTGGCCAGGTGGTGACGGACGCCGAGCGGGCGGTATCGTCGACGTTTGGCCAGCTTCGGGAGGGCCTCGCCTATATCCGGGCGAACCCCTCGATCGCCTGGAGCATCGTCTATCTCGGTGCGACCGCGTCGCTGGTCGGCGTCCTCGGTGTCCTCGGTCCGGGCTTCGCGACACGGACCCTCGGACTCGCGGCCAAGGATTTCGTCGTCATCGTGCTGCCACTCGGGTTCGGGGTCGTCGTCGGCATCCTCGTCCTCAACAACCTCCGCGCGCGTGTCGCTCGGCGGCGGCTCATCGAGACGGGCCTCGTCGTGCTCGGTGGGCTCATCGCAACGCTCGCCGTCGTGGGCCACCTGACGCGGTCCGTCGACGCCGCAGCGGCTGCGACCTCGCTCGGCCCGTCGAGCGTCGTGAGCGTCCTGTCCGTGGTCATCGCGGTGGCCTTCCTCGCCGGCATCGCGTATGCCGCCGTCGCGATCTCCGCCCAGACGCAGCTGCAGGAGGAGCTGCCGGAGGATATCCGCGGACGCGTCTACGGCGTCCTGTTCAGCCTCATCTCCGTGGCGAGCTTCATCCCGGTCATCGTGGTCGGACCGATCGCCGACCTGGTGGGGACGACGACGGTGCTGCTCGGCGTCGCGGCGAGCGTCGGGGCGGTGGGGCTCGTCTCGATCGTAACCCGGCGGGCGCCCCGCGAGGCGGCCCACCTCGGTCCGCCGGCGCCGGCCGAGCCACTCGTCCTCACGCCGCACTCGCCGGTGCCCCACGGCGAACCGGCCCGACGAGATGGCGGCGCGCGCGGCCGGCCCGATGCCCGGCGCGGTGGCTGAGCGCGGGGCGGTGGCCCCGGTGACGACGCCGCTGCGGTGGCGACTCGCCTGCGTCGCCATCCTCGTCGGCGGGCTCGGCGCCGGGCGCGGGCTCGCACGTCGGACGGGACCGCGGGCGGCCACCCTCGGGGCGATCGCAGCCACGACGGCGGTGGTGGCGCTGGTCGCGGCTGGATCGCGGAAGCGGGCGGGATCGCCACACGCGACGGACCCGCGGCCGATCGCCCTGCCGCCGCTCACCGTCGTCGTGGCGGCGCGCGACGAGGCCGCCGTCATCGGCGGACTCCTCGGCGACCTCGCCGCGCAGGACCACCGCGATCGCGACGGACGGCCACGATTCGAGGTGATCGTCATCGACGATCGATCCACCGATGGAACCCCACGGGTCGCCCACGCGGCGGCGGCCCGCCATGGCCTGTCCGCAAGCGTCGCGGTGGTCGAGCGTGTCGGCAGCGGTCTCGTCGACGGGAAGGGAGCCGCCCTCGCGAGCGTCCCGCTCTCGGCGTGTCGCGGCGAGGCGATCGTGGTCCTCGACGCGGATGCGCGGATCCACGAACGGTATCTCTCGATCGTCGCGGGGCTCATCGCGGCCGGCGAACCGGTGTTGACAACCCGGCGCCGGATGCTCGTCCCGAACGGCAGTCGGCTCGCCCAGGTGCAGGCGGACGAGCAGACCGTCGACGGCACGATCCAGGCCGCGCGATCCGCCATCGGCGGCTGCCCGGAGCTGCGGGGCGACGGCATGGTGATCCGAACGGATCTCCTCGCGCGGGTCGGCGGCTGGTCGGCAAGCGCGTTGACCGAGGATCTCGAGCTGTCCACGCGGCTTGCCGTGGCGGCTGGAATCCGCGTCGGCTGGACGGCCGCGGCCGAGGTGTGGGAGGAACCGGTGCTCGCCTGGCGCGATCTCTGGCGCCAGCGGGTCCGCTGGGCCGAGGGCTCCATCCGGCGGACGCTCGAGCACGGCCCGGGGGTGGTCCATGCGTCTCACCTGCCGCTCCGGCTGAAGCTCGATCTCGTCGCCGGCGCCGCGCAGCTCGCCGGGCCGCCCGTCGTCCTCGGGGCGATCGTCGGCGGGCTCCGTTGGCACCGTCCGTGGGCGGCGGGGGCCATGCTCGGAGCGTGTCTCGGCTCTGCCGCCCTGCTCACGTGGGACGCCCTCCGCCTCGATGGCTCGGGCCCGGCGCCCGGTCCAGCATCCATCGCGAGCCCCACTCGCCCGGTCGGCGCGGATCGGCTCCTGCGGGCAGGCGCGACGGCGCTGTTCGGCGCCCTGTGGCTCGCCGCCGTTCCGGCTGCGCTCGTCCGGCTCGCCGTCCGGCGAGGCCCTGTCCGCTACGACAAGACGCGACACGGTCTCATCGAGGTGGCCCTGGTCACGGGCGTTCGCGATGGACGCGCCGCGTGAGCGAGCTCGTTCTGTGAGCCATGTCGCCGTGCTTTTCACCGGCGGGACGATCGCGATGGCGGTCGATCCGGTCGCCGGCGGCAACGTGCCGAGTCTTGACGGCACGGCGATCCTCGCCCGGACCCCCGGGCTCGAGGCGATCGCCGAGGTCGAGGCCGTCGACCTCGGGTCGACGCCGGCGAGCCATCTCACCCTGCCGCGCCTGCTCGAGATCGGACGGGCGATCCGCGCGGCGGCGGACGATCCTGCGGTGGACGGCGTCGTGGTCGTGCAGGGGACGGACACGATCGAGGAGACGTCGCTCTGCTGGGACCTCCTCCACCGCGCTCCGACACCGGTCATCGTGACGGGCGCCATGCGCTCGTCGAGCCAAGCCGGCTATGACGGACCCGCGAACCTCATCGACGCCGTCCGCTGTGCCACCGCACCGGCATTGCGCGGCGAGGGTGTCGTGGTGACCCTGGCCGGGTCGATCCACGCCGCCGACGATGTCGTGAAGACGCACACCTGGTCGCTCACGGCCTTCCAGAGCCCGAACCTGGGGCCGCTCGGCTGGGTCGAGGCGGGCGCGGTCATCGTCCGCCGGCGGCGTGCGGGGCGTCGCTCCGTGGATGCGGCGGTCGCCGTCGAACCGGTCCACCTCATCACCGCGACCGTCGGGATGGACGGCTCCCTCCTCGACGCTGCCGTCGTCGCGGGAGCGCGGGGCATCGTCGTCGCGGCGACCGGGGCCGGGAACACGAGCCCGGAGCTGCTCGCCGCGGGTCGGCGGGCCATCGACGCCGGGATCCCGGTCGTTCTCGTGTCGAGGGTGCCGGCCGGCCGGGCCGGGACCGGGTACGCCTTCCCGGGAGGTGGTGCGACGTGGCTCCGGGCGGGTGCGTTCCTCGCCGGCTCGCTCAGCGGTCCCAAGGCGCGCATCGTCCTTGCCCTCGGCCTGGGTGCCGCCCTCGATCGGAGCGGGCTCGCCGATCTCCTCGCGGATCCGGTGGCCGTGGGGTGATCGCCGATCTCGTCGTCCGTGGCTCGATCGCCACGCTGCCACGCAGCGGCGGTCCCGAGACCGGTCTCGGCCTCGTGAACGGCATCGCGATCGCCGCCGGCCGGGTGATCGCCGCGGGTCCGTGGGCGACCATCGCCGATCTCGCGGGTCCGGGGACGCGACACCTTCGCCTCGCGCCCGACGAGGTCGCGATCCCCGGGCTCACGGATGCCCATCTCCACCTCGCGGATGCCGCACTGGCGACCGTCCGCCTCGACCTTGCCGCCGCGACGACCGTGGGCGACGGCCTCGAGCGTGTCGGCGCCGCCCACCGCGCGCTCGACGATCCAGCGGCGTGGCTGCGGGGCGGTGGGTGGGATATCCGGGCCTGGGGGCGGTGGCCGACGGCGGACGAGCTCGGCCGTGTCGCACCGGGCCGTCCCGTGCTCCTCTGGTCGCACGACCTGCACGCGGTGTGGGTGAGCCCCGCCGCGCTCGCCATCGCCGGCCTGGACGCGACGACGCCCGATCCGCCTGGGGGTAGGCTTCGACGGCTCGCTGACGGATCGCCCGAGGGTGTCCTCCACGAGGACGCGACGGGCCTCGTCACGCGGCTCGCGCCACGAGAGACGGGCGACCGACTTGCCGCGCTCATCGCGCGGATGGCGCATCGCCTGCTCGCCCTCGGTCTCGTCGCGATCCACGACCCGAGCGAGCTCGAGATGGACCGCACCCTCAGCGAGGGGTTCGCCGCGATCGAGCGGCTCGCGACGCTGGGCACCCTCCCGATCCGCGTCCACGCCGGCCTCCGCTCGGGCGCGCTCGACGTCGCGATCGCGCGAGGGCTCCGGAGCGGCGCGCCCCTCGGGTCGGCGAGCGGGCGGGCGCGGGTCGGCTGGCTCAAGCTCTTCGCGGACGGGACGCTCGGCTCGCGGACCGCCGCGCTCCTCGCACCGTACGCGGCGGAGCCGGATCGGGGTGCCCCGCCGGGTGGCCCGGCGGGACTGCTCGTGACCGATCCTGCCGAACTCCGCGATCTCACCGCACGGGCGGCGGCGGCCGGGATCGCGACCCAGATCCATGCGATCGGGGATCGAGCGGTGCGGGCGGCGCTCGACGCTCTCGAGCCGATCTCCGACCGGCTGCCCCTCCGGCCGCGGATCGAGCACGTCCAGCTCGTCGACCCGGCGGACCTGCCGCGATTCGCCCGGTCCGGCATCGTGGCCTCCGTCCAGCCGGGTGATCTCCGTGACGACGCCGCCGGCGCTCGGCGCTCGTGGGGGACTCGTCCGTCCTTGGCCTATCCGTGGGGGCGCCTCGTCGCGTCCGGGGCGACCATCGCCTTCGGCACGGACGCTCCGACGGCGGACGCGTCGCCATGGCCCGGTCTCGCGGCAGCCGTGACCCGTCGCGACCCGTCATGGGATGCTGCGGTGCCGACGTTCGGGCCAGACGAACGCCTCACGATCGTCGATGCCCTCCGGGCGGCGTGTTCCGGCGCGGCGCTTGCGGCCGGAGAGGCGGATCGGGGGACGCTCGGCCCGGGTGCCCGGGCGGACCTCATGGTCATCCCGCGGCAGGCACTCGAGGACGCGGAGGCGCTCCGCGAGGTCCGACCTCGGCTCGTCCTCCTCGATGGGGTGGTCGCCCACGAACGATGACCGCGGCGGGGTCGAGGCGCTCAGCGAGCCGACGCCCGACGGGTCGCCCGGCGCCGCTCCTCAGCCGGCCGTCGCGAGGGCTCGCGCCGCGTCGTTGAAGAGGCCGTTGAAGATCCTCGAGGTCGACGGGAAGGCGTGGATCGTGTCGGCGAGGATCTCGAGCGGCACGCGGGCGCGGATCGCGAGGACCGCTTCGTGGATGGCCGCCGATGCATCGGGGCATGCGATCGCGGCACCGACGAGCTCGCGGGTGGCGCGGTCCACGACGATCGTCACGTGGCCCGTCTCCGCCTCGATCGAGTAGCCCTTCGCGGTGGACGGGTAGTCGACGGTGAACTCGAGCGCCTCGAGCCCGCGCCCAAGCGCCTCGTCGAGCGTGAGGCCGACCGAGGCGGCCTCCGGATCCGTGTACGTCGCGCGCGGCAGGGCGCGGTAGTCGGGTGCGACCGGTTCGCCGAGGGCCATCCGGATCGCCAGCTCGCCCTGGTAGTGCCCCTGATGCGTGTGGAGCTCCGGACCCGCCGCATCACCGACCAACCACAACCCGTCGGCGATGCGGAGGCGGCCGTCGGATGGCACGCTGGTCCGCCGGCTCACGTCGAACCCGTACGCCTCGAGTCCAAGCCCAGCCAGGGGGATCGTCCGGCCGACGGCAAGGAGGACGGCGGCTCCCTCGGCGGTCGTCCCATCGTCGAGGTCGATGACGTGGGCGCCAGCGCTGCCTGCCCCGGCGTGCGCCGCGACGGCGCGGACCCCCGTCCGGATCGTGACCCCGTCGCGTTCCAGCCCGAAGCGGACCGCCACCGCGTTGCGCGGATCGTCGTGCGGAAGGATCCGTGCCCCGGACTGGACGATCGTGGTCGGCACGCCGAACCGGGCATAGACCTGAGCGAGCTCGCAACCGGTGGGACCGCCGCCGAGGACGAGCAGACTTCCCGGAAGCTCCCGGGCGAGCGTCGCCTCCCGGTTCGTCCAGGTCGGGACCTCGTCGATGCCCGGGATCTGCGGGATCGCCGTGGTCGAGCCGACGGCGACGACGATGTGGCGCGCCGTGAACTCGCGGGTCGTGGTCCCGCTCGCGACCTCGACGCGTCCCGGTGCGACGATCCGTCCCGATCCGTGGATCGTGGCCGCGCCGGCTGCCTCGAGGGCGCGAATGTGGCCGGAGTCGTCCGGCTCGCTCGCCTCCGGAGCACGATTCACCATGTAGTCGCGTCGCGCCGACGCTCGCGGCCAGTCGTAGGCGGCACCCTCCGCGAGGTGGCAGGCGGCCGAGTTGAGCAGCGCCTTCGAGGGGACGCAACCGATGTGGGGACACGACCCGCCAAACCATTCGCGATCGAGGATGAGGACGGATGCATCCCGCCGCCGCGCCTCGTGGGCGGCGGCCTCGCCGGCCGGGCCGGCGCCGATGATGACGAAGTCGTATGACTCCATGAGCGACCCCATGAACGCCGTTCGCGCGCTGCCGCCTATGGTGCCGCAACCGGCAGGTCGCGGTGTGGCCGTCCGGCGATGGTTGCGCTCCGCTGGCGGAGCGCCTCGTAGAACAGGACGGCAGCGGCCGCCGAGACGTTGAGGCTGTCCGCCGCGCCGCGCATCGGCAGGCGTAGGGCGACGACATCGGCTCCGTGCCAGGTCGGAGTGAGCCCGGCCGACTCGGAACCGAGGATCACGGCCACCGCTCCGCGGAGGTCCGTGTCCCATGGATCGGCCGTGCCGTCCACTCGGGCGGCGACGATCCGCAACCCGCGATCCCGCAGCCAGGCGAGGGTCTCGAGAGCCGTCGCGGCGACGACGGGCCGGGCGAAGATCGTCCCGATACTGGCCCGGATGGTGTTCGGATTGACGAGGTCGGTGGCGGGGTCCGCCGCGATGACCGCGTCGATGCCGGCGCCATCCGCCGAGCGGAGGATCGCCCCCAGGTTGCCGGGCTTCTCGACGCCCTCGACGACCGCGACGAGTGGCCGGGGCGGCAGCTCGATGTCGGCGAGCCGCTGGACGCGCGGCCGGACGACCGCGACGATGCCGTCGCTCCGGTCGCCGAACGCGAGCTTGTCGAGGACGGCGCGACTGACGGGCGTGAGCCGCGGGCCTCGCGCCGCGGAGAGGCGCGTCCGGACGTCGCGGGCGTCGTCGCTCTCGACGCGTGGGTCGCACACGTACGCCTCGACGATCTCGATGCCGGCGTCGAGGGCACGGCCGATCTCGCGTGCTCCGTCCACGATCGTGAGGCCGGTCGCGTCGCGATGCCGTCGGTCGCGGAGGCGGACCGCTTCCCTGATGCGGGGATTGGCGAGGCTTGTGATCGGATGGCCGTCGTCGATCACGGCCGCTCCCGTGTCCAGAACACGGACCAGCCGAGCCAGAGGCTCACTCCGGACGCGCTCGTCAGCTCCATCTCACGGACATCGGGATGACCCGGACCGACCGTCGATGCCAGCCACGTGTGGAGCTCGGAAGCGCCGATCCCCGGCGTGTGGGTGGTCACGACGAGGAACGCAGCGGGTCCGTCGGCGAGCAGTCTGGCGCAGATCGAGAGCAGGTCCGGCAGATCGCGCTCGAGGCGCCATTCCGTGCCGCCCGGACCGTGTCCGTAGGTGGGTGGATCGAGCACGATCCCGTCGTAGCGACGGCCGCGGCGCGCCTCCCGCCGGGCGAACGAGATGGCGTCATCGGCGATCCAGCGGATGGGCCGATCGCCGAGCCCGCTCAGCTCGGCGTTCCGCCGTGCCCAGGCGACCGCCGGCCGGGACCCATCCACATGCGTCGTGACGGCGCCCGCGTGCGCTGCGGCGAGCGTGCTCCCTCCGGTGTGCCCGAAGAGGTTGAGGATCCGTGAGGGTTCAGTCGGCTCGCTCTCGCGTGGACCGCGATCAAGGCGACCGGCGATCCAGCGCCGGTTCGGTGCCTGCTCGGGGAAGACGCCCACCTGGCCGGACGGGGCGAGCCGGAGCTCGAACGTCAGGGCGTCCTCGCTGAGCGTCCACGGCTCGATCGGCTCGATCGGCTCGCCGTTCCGCGTGATCCAGCGGGCATGGATGACATCGCCACCAGCCTCCCGCTCGAATCGGGCGTCGGCGGCGGCCCAGGCGGCGGCTTCGCGCCGGGGTCCGATGGCGGTCGGAGCCGGTCGGTCGAGCACGACCCCCCCGAACCGCTCGAGCCGGCGCTCGTCGCCGGCATCGAGGAGAGCGTAGTCCGGCGTCGTCTGCACCCGGTCATCATCGCCGGATGGCGATGATGACGCAGGCTGGCCGGTCGCAAAGGGCGCGCCGGGCGCGAGGGCCTACGGGACGACGAGGTGGACCGGGTTGCCGAGGATGTCGACCCGCCAGGTCGTGCGGTCATGCGCCGCGCCGCCCGAGTAGTTGTACTGGATCTTCCACCAGCCGTTTCCCGGCGCGGTGTACGCGCTCGGGATGACCGCCCGAAGGACGACCCAGTGCCCGTTGTAGTAGCGGGTGCCGCTCGAGGTGGTCACGAGGGTCGTCGTCGGGCCGCTCTGTGGGGGCGTTGCGGTGCCGTTCACGCCGGCGTCAAAGTAGGTGAAGCTGACTGGCGCGTACGTATTCGCTCCGGTGGGGATCAGGACGCCGAGGGACGCGTTCCCATTCGCATCGCCCGGGTCGAAGAGGCGGATCTCGACGGTCTTGCCAGCATAGTTCGCGGCGATCTGGGCGAGGTACAGGTTCGTGATGCCCGAGTTCATGTTCGCGTAGATGGACATCGATCCGAGACCGTAGAGCTCCGGCTGCGGCCCGCTCGACGCGACGGCGCGGATCGAGAACTGGTTCGAGAGGTTGCCGACGAGGGTGGTCTGGACGTTGATCCTGTAGAGGCCGGGTTTTGGCGCCGCGATCGTGTAGAACGAGATCCACTTGCCGACGTAGTCGCCGGTCACGGGGTCGATGCTCACATACGTGCTGCTGCACGATGCCGGGTACGTGGTGGACTGCAGCGCGACGTCATCGGCGTAGGTGAGCGGCGTCGGGGAGACGTCGTAGAGGGTGAACGTCGTGTCCACCTGGCTGCCCCCGCCTCCCGGGTAGAGGTTGGAAACGTCGCCCGTGTCGTTGAACTGCGAGCTTCGTCCGCAGAACTCCGGGTCGTACAGGGAGACCGTGATCGGTCCGCTGCCCGCCGCGACCTTGATGCCATAGTTGTAGGCGCCGGGAACGCCCGGTGACGGGGCGATGTACTCGGGATTGGCGACGCCGCTCGGGGTCATCACCTTGGTGGCGTAGGGGTCGCCGTTCTCCTTGGCGGTGTTCGTGCCCTGGATGGCCGCCCAGAAATTGAGCTTGTTCCCGTTGAGGTCCGTGGCGTTCGGGTCGCCGAAGTAGTTCAGCGGACTGCCCATCGGAACGGGGAGCACGTACTCCGCGCTCGAGTTGCGCGACACGGTGATCGTGCTGATGCCGAACACCCGCATGAAGAACGTGTCGATCGGGGCGCTGAGCGTGACATCCAGGCGGCGTGGGTTCGTGACATTGGGGCTGTCCGTCAGGACGACGCCGCCCGTGCCGCTGACGTAACCGTTTTTCTTTGCCTCGGCCTTCGCCAATGTGTCCGCAGTGATCGGGTCGCCTGGCAGGTAGACAACCCCCGCGAGGGCGGCCGCGTCGGCGGCGCGCTGGACCCGCAGGGTGTTCGCCCAATACCACGAGATGTCGACGACGATCGCCATGAGCCCGATGAAGAAGATGAGGCCGCCGGCGAACATGACGATGACCTGGCCGCGCGAGCGTTCACCATTGGTGCGGTGGGTCCGCCGCGAGCGGGTCGCGACGACGGAGGCGGCGTTCACGGGACCACCAGGTGGACCGGGTTGCCGCGAATGTTGACCATCCATGTCGTTGTGTCGTTGCCTCCCTGGACGTTGTATTCGATCTTCCACCAGCCGGGCTGCGTCTCTCCGGGCGGCGTCAAGCCCCCGGCACCGTAGGTCGAGTCGAGGGGGATGAGGATCCGGACCCAGGTGTTGTTGAAGCTGCTCGAGCCGCTCTTCGCGGTCTGGAGCGTCGTCCGGTTCGTTCCGGAGCACGCGTCGCTCCGTCCGGCGATGCAGTTCGAGCCGGTCGTGTTGAGGTTGAACGTGGTGTAGTTGAACTCCGCGTAGTTGTACGCGTTGCCGTCCGGGCTCAGGATGCGGAGGTACGCGTTGCCGCCGACGTCGCCCGGATCGAACAGGTCGATCTCCAGCGTCTTGCCCGCCGCGGTCTTGTCGATCTGGGCGAGGTAGAAGCTCTGGATGCCGCTCGGCAGGATGTTGTAGGCGGCCATCTTGCCGAGGCCATAGACGCGCGGGGAAGCGCCGCCGGTGCCCGTGGGCCCGGTGACCTCGATCCCGAAGTCGTTCTCCGCCTGGGCCTTCCAGTTCGTCGCGACCTTGACCGTCGCCGAGAGGACGTTGAGGCGGTAGACCCCGGCGGGCAGGTTCGTCGCGATCGGCCACCAGCGATCGTGCCAGTAGCCGCCGACCGCGGGGTTCGTGATCTTGCCGTCCGAGCAGTCGATCGCGGCGACGCCGTCGATGCTCTTGGTCCCGAGCGCCACCTTGAAGCCCGGCGAGCCGTACTTGCCGCTGTAGTCGAACTGGTACTCGTTCGCAAAGAGGCTCCCGGATGAGGCGACGAGCGTGTCGTCGCCGGTCGTGAAGAGGGTGTTGTTCGTGTTGTAGAGCGAGTAGAAGCTGCCCATCGAGTAGTTCTGGCCGGGCTGGCCCCACTGGCGGCCTGCGTCGGTGTTGTAGTGGTCGCCCGATCCATAGCTGCCACCGACCGGGCAGAACGTCGGGTCGAAGACGTAGACGGAGCCGCCGTTCGCCGGGACCTCGACCGCGTAGTCGTAGCCCTTGCCGGTGTAGTCCGGGTTCGTCCCGCCGGCGGGATTGGTCCCGGGGTTCAACGTGTCGTTGTACGGCATGAACGCGTCGCCCTCATTGTGGACGTCGCCGGAGGACTGGAAGGCCCCCCAGAAGCCCTTCGAGGCGAGCGTCCCGACACCCGTCGCGTTCGGCACGGCTGTCGTGGAGTCGCAGTTCCTGTCCGCCGGGGTCGTCAGGCAGTAGATGCCGTAGTAGTTCTCGGGACTGCCCATCGGGACGGGCTGGACATAGACCGCCTTGGCCATGCGGCTGGCGGTGATCGTGTCGATCCCGAAGACGCGCATGAAGAACGTCCCGACCGGCGCCGAGACCGTGACATCGAGCTGGCGGGGATCGAGGGTGTCCTGGGCCGGGGTGACGGCGATGCCGCCGCCGGTGGTGTAGCCGTTCTTCGTCGCCTCGGCGATGGCGTACGACTTCGCCGAGCTCACGTCTCCCGGCAGGTAGACCGCCCCGGCGAGGGCCGCCGCGTCGGCGGCCCGCTGGACCCGCAGCGTGTTCGCCCAGTACCACGAGATGTCGACGACGATCGCCATGAGCCCGATGAAGAAGATGAGGCCGCCGGCGAACATGACGATGACCTGGCCGCGCGAACGCGGACGATGCCTGCGGCCGGATCCGTGACGCTCGGCTGATCCGAGGATGAACATCGGGCGACCTCTAGTTGGTCGGGTTGAGGGCCATGACGGTGAGATCGCTCATCGGCAGCGTGGCGGGACCGCCACCCCCGCCGAAGAACCCGAAGATCGCGGACATCGGCGTGACGAGCGTGTAGGTGTACTTGATGCTCACGCCGATCGAGTCGACCGGCGGAGTCGAGTTGTTCCGGGCGCACGCCGTCCAGTTCTGCGCGCCGCTCTGGCTGAAGACGAGCGCCTGGCCGTCCACGACTGGTCCGGTACCCGGTCCGGTGTACGTCCACGTGTTCGTCTTGGCCGCGCTCACCGGTGCGCCGCTCGCCGTCGCCGAATAGATCTGGATCTGGCTTACCGAGGAGATGTTGCCGGCGATCGGCGAGCCGGGGCTCGTGAGCACCCGCTCGACGGCGGCGATGATGTTCGGATCCGGGTCGAACGTCCCGCTCGGGCAGTTCGACGATCCGCCGTTCGCCAGTGCGGCGCCGGTCCGGGCGCCCTCGCGGGTCGAGTACTCGAGGGTGAGGTTGTGCTGGAAGATGAGGCCGAACTCGAGCATCCCGAAAAGGATGAGGAGGAACATCGGGACGAGGACGGCGTACTCGACGAGCGCCTGACCCCGCTCGCGGCGCCGGCACCCGTGGGGCCCGTTCACAGGACCGGCTCCATGCGCATCGCGTTGGACGGCGTGAACGTCCAGGTGAACGGCAGCCCGGTGAGATTCTGGAGCGGCGTGTGCCATGGATAGTCGTACGTGATCCGGACGCCGATCGTATCGAGGCCCGGGTGATTCCGGCCCACGCTGTCAGTCCCGCACCCGGCGAGGATGTTGCAGCGATCCTTCTCGAGGTAACCGGCCGGGACCGGGGGATCCGTGTACGGGACGGTCATGTTCACGCCGTTCACCGTGCAGCTCTTCGTACCGCCTCGCGTGTAGGTGTTGATCGCCCCGGCGATCGGCTGGCCCGTCGTCTGGTTCGCCCAGTAGATCTCCACCGTCTTGATCTGCGCGGCATCGGCCGGCGCGGTCACGTCCTGCTCGACCTTCTGGAGGATCACGCAGTCGCCGCCGGACGTGTCGCCCGCCTCGGCCGCAATGAGCGCCGCGTCGCGCGAGGCGAACGTCGAGGCGAGGAGCGCGTTGAAGAGGAAGCCGAACTCGATGACCGCGGTCATGACGACGAGGAACAGCGGCACGACAAGGGCGAACTCGACGAGCGACTGGCCGCGCGAGTGGCGCCGCGACAGACGGACGGGATGTGACCGGACGGGCCGGCGACCCAGTCGCGTGCGGTTCGCTGCGTTCTGTGGGCTCATCGATGTGCAGTGCCTCAAGGCTGGGCCCCTCGACGAGAGGCCGACCGGACGTGGATTGTCCCGGCCGGACCTTGCGGCGCACATTGCAGAATCGACACATTCGCGGGCGCCGATCGTACGGGGACGACCCGCCATCCGTACCAGCCGGGCGTCCCGCCGGACATCCCGCCGGGCGGCGATCCGCGGCCGGCGGTTCGGCATGCGCTATCATCCAGCGGCGGCGCGACGGAACCGCGTCGCACCCCATGGGCGGCTAGCTCAGCTGGTTAGAGCACTTGCTTGACATGCAAGAGGTCACTGGTTCGAGTCCAGTGTCGCCCACCACGCGGTCGCACGCGCGAGCGGGAGGACCCGATGACCTCTCGTCCTCCTGACGGACGAGAGGTTTCGCGATTCCGGAGGTCGATGGTGGAGGACGCGCGCCCGGTGGAGAAGGTCGGATCCCAGATCACAGACGACGAGGCTCTTGAGGTCGCTGACTCGGTCCGCGGCTCGGCGGAGGAGCTCCTTGACGCCGGCGCCCACACCGAGCTCGATGCGATGCGCCACAGCACGGCCCATGTCATGGCGGAGGCCGTCGTGACGCTCTTCCCCGGCGCCAAGCTCGGGATCGGGCCGGCGATCGACGACGGGTTCTACTACGACTTCGCTCTGTCGCGGCCGCTGACGCCGGAGGACCTGGCGGCCATCGAGGCGCGCATGTCGGAGAGCGTGGCCGCTGACCATCCGTTCGTGCGGCGCGAGCTGTCCCCGGCGGACGGACGAGCGTTCTTCGTCGCACGCGAGCAGCCGTTCAAGGTGGAGATCCTCGACGACCTCGCTGCGCGTGCCGAGGCCGACGGGACGCCGATGCCGGCCACGTCCGTCTACGAGCACGGTCCGTTCGTCGACCTGTGCAAGGGCCCCCACGTCGCCTCGACCGGACGGATCGGGCCGTTCACACTGCTCTCCGTGGCCGGTGCGTACTGGCGCGGCGACGAGCGGCGGCCGATGCTCCAGCGGATCTACGGCACGGTCTGGCCGACGCAGGAGGAGCTCGACCGGTATCTCTGGCGGCGAGCCGAGGCGAAGAAGCGCGACCACCGCCGGCTCGGCGTCCAGCTCGACCTGTTCAGCTTCCATGATGTGTCGCCCGGGTCGGCTTTCTGGCACCCGAAGGGCCAGCGGCTCTGGCGGACCCTCGAAGCCGCGATGCGCAGCCTCCAGGACCGCCGCGGCTATGAGGAGATCAGCACGCCCATCGTCGTATCCGAGAAGCTCTGGCGACAGTCCGGCCACTGGGATCTGTACCGCGACAACATGTTCCTCATCGAGTCGGAGGGGCTGACCTACAGCCTCAAGCCGATGAACTGCCCGGAATCGTCGATCGTCTATCGAACCCATCTCCGCTCGTACCGCGATCTGCCGCTGCGGTACGCCGAGTACGGCCGCCTCCACCGCAACGAGCGATCCGGGACGCTGTCCGGGCTGACCAGGGTGCGCCAGTTCGTCCAGGACGACGCCCACATCTACGTCCGCCCGGACCAGCTCGCCGACGAGGTCGAGGCGCTGCTCGGCGAAGTCCGGGAGGCGTACTCGTGGGTGGGGTTCACGCCGCGGTTCGCCTTCGCGACCCGGCCGGACAAGGCGCTCGGCGACCCGGCGATCTGGGAGCGGGCGGAAGGGCTCATCCGGGCGGCCCTTGATCGATCGGGCGTCTCGTATGTCGTGAAGCCGAAGGACGGGACGTTCTACGCCCCGAAGATCGACATCTACATCGACGACGCGCTCGGCCGGGAGTGGCAGATGGCGACGATCCAGGTGGATCTCGTCATGCTACCCGAGCGCTTCGACCTCACCTACATCGACGAGGACGGGCGGCCGCAGCGGCCGATCGCCATCCATCGGGCCATCTACGGCTCGCTCGAGCGGTTCATCGGGATCCTTGTCGAGCACTTCGCCGGTGCGTTCCCACTCTGGCTCGCGCCCGTGCAGGCGGTCGTCGTTCCCATCGCCGACCGGCACGTCGAGCCGGGCAGGGAGCTCGCCGCGCTCCTCCGCGAGCATGGCCTCCGCGTCGAGGTCGACGAGACAGATGGCCGGATGCAGAACAAGATCCGTCTCGCGCAGGAACAGAAAGTCCCGGTCATGCTCGTCCTTGGGGACCGGGAGGTGGAGGCGCGGACGGCGGCGCCACGCCTCAGGTCGGGGGAGCAGCTGCCGGCGGAGGGATGGGACGAGCTTGCGGACCGGCTCGCGGCGGAGGTGGCAGCCCGCCATCCGTAGCGCCGTCTGCGGTCCCATGGGAGCGGCTGTCCGAATCGTCCCGCGGGTTCCGCCGATCGGTGCCCGCGCCGATCCGAAGTCGACATCGAGCGGATCCTGTCACTTGCTCACCAGGCGCGCGCTGGTCGGCGGGTTGCGGACAGACGCTCACGGCAGCGGATATCACGATCGCGGCCGGCGTCCCCGGCGCGCTGTCGTCGATTCGGACCGTATGCTATCCTCCGCGGGCGGTCGCGCCCTGCCGCCGCTCGGTCGCGCCACGCACGACCGCCGCGCCGCCACAGACGAAGGGGATAGACCATCAGTCGAGACCTGCGCATCAACCAGATGATCCGGATCCCACAGGTGCGGGTCGTCGATGAAGAGGGAGCCCAGCTGGGGGTCATGCCCACGGCCCAGGCTCTCGCGATGGCGCAGGAGCGAGGGTACGACCTCGTCGAGGTCGCGCCGATGGCCGCTCCACCGGTGGCCCGGTTCCTCGACTTCGGCCAGTACAAGTACGAGCTGACGAAGCGCGAGAAGGAAGCCAAGCGCAAGCAGCGGTCCGTGACCTTCAAGGAGGTCCGACTCAAGCCGAAGATCGGCGGCGGCGACTTCGACACGAAGGTCCGGCGGGCGATCGAGTTCCTCGAGGAAGGTGATCGGATCAAGGTCGCCGTCCAGTTCCGGGGACGCGAGCTCACCCATCCGGAGATCGGCCGAGCGCTCATCGAACGGTTCACGGACAGGATCAAGGACCACGGCGTCGTCGAGCGGGCGCCGCTCCTCGAAGGCAAGTCCATGCATATCACCGTCGCTTCAACGCACAAACCGACGTCACACGACGGACCGCCCGCGGCAGGGAGTTCGGCGGTCCCGCGCGAGCCGTCCCCCGCGCCGGCCGGCCCGGCGATCGAGGCGGTGGCAGCTACCGCCGAACCGGCGGCATCGACGGCCGAGCCGGACGGCCGGGAGCCAGTCGGCGCACCCGTGACCGCGGTCGACGGAGCGCCGGCGGCAGCGCCTCGTGCGACACCGCGACCTCGGACCAGATCAGCCCCCGCCGCGACGCCGGCACCGACAGGAGAATGAAGCGATGCCGAAGATGAAGACCCACAAGGCGGCTCAGAAACGCATCGGGACGACCGGGACCGGCAAGATCGTCCGGGTCCGCGCGTGGAGTGGCCACCACCTCCAGATCAAGTCATCCCGCCGGACGCGCCGGTACGCCGGCAAGAGCGTCCTTGGGAGCGAGCACGCGAAGCAGGTTCGACGCCTGCTGCCGTACCTGTAGGAGCGAATCTTCCATGCCACGAGTCAAGCGCGGAGTCACCTCCCACAAGCGTCACAAGCGTCTTCTCGATGCCGCCGAGGGCCGGCGCGGGACGCGGTCGCGGCTCGTCAAGCCCGCCCGCGAGGCACTCCTCCACGCGATGGCGTATGCGACGCGCGACCGGAAGCAGCGGAAGCGCCAGTTCCGCCAGCTGTGGATCGTCCGGATCAACGCCGCCGCCCGCCAGCATGGACTGAGCTATGGCCGCTTCATCACCGGACTCAAGCAGGCGGACGTCGAGCTCGATCGGAAGATGCTTGCCGATCTCGCCGTTCGTGACGCGGCGACCTTCGGCCGGATCGTCGACGTCGCCAGGGGCGCCTGACGCCCGGCACGTGACCGTTCGCCGCCGGACCATCCGGCATCCCGTCGTCGTGCCAGACGGCCGCTCGCGTCGCATGTGACCGCACCGAGCATGGATCTCCCGAGCCTGCAGGCCGATCTCGAACGTCTCCGCGCGCGTGCCGCCGACGCGTCTCGCGCGGCCGAGGATCTCGCCGCGATCGAGGCGCTCGACGTCGAACTCCTCGGCAAGAAGGGCGAGCTCACGTCCGTCCTCCGGGGGATCGGCTCGCTCGCGCCCGCAGACCGTCCGCTCGTCGGCGCCATCGCCAACGACGTCCGGACGGCGATCGAGGCGACGATCTCCGAGCGTCGCACCGAGCTTGCGGCGAGGTCGCTGTCCGGTCGCCTCGCGGCGGAAGCGACGGACGTCACGACGCCCGGGCGACGGCCGGCGCGCGGACGGCTCCACCCGCTCGTCGAGACCGCGCGCGAGATCGCCCGGATCTTCGGCCAGTTCGGCTTCGTCGACTACGAGGGACCGGAGATCGAGGACGACGTCACGAACTTCCAGATGCTCAACATCCCGCCGGATCACCCGGCACGGGACCTCTGGGACACGCTCTACGTTGACATCGACGGGTACCTGCTGCGGACGCACACGTCGCCCGGTCAGATCCGGGTCATGCACGCGGAGGCGCCGCCGATCCGAGCGCTGCTTCCCGGGCGGGTCTATCGCTATGAAGCCATCGACGCGAGCCATCAGACCGAGTTCTTCCAGGTCGAGGGACTCATGGTGGACGAGGGGACGACGCTGGGCCACCTGCGCGGCCTGCTCGACGAGTTCGCCCGGGCGATGTTCGGGGCCGGACGAAGGACCCGCTTCCGGCCCGGCTACTACCCGTTCACGGAGCCGTCCGTGGCGTTCGACGTCGAGTGCCTCGTCTGCGGCAGGGTCGGCTGCCCGGCGTGCTCGCGGAGCGGCTGGATGACGATCCTCGGCGCGGGCATGGTCCACCCGGTCGTCCTCCAGTACGGCGGGCTCGATCCGGAGCGGTACCAGGGATTCGCCTTCGGGATGGGCGTCGAACGGATCGCCAACCTTCGCTACGGCGTCGCCGATCTGCGCTCGTATCTCGAGAACGACCTCCGGTTCCTCGAGCAGTTCCGATGAGGGTCCCGCTCGGCTGGCTCGCCGACTATGTCGATCTCGACCTCACGCCGGAGGCACTCGCCGAGCGGCTGACCGTCCTCGGGATGGAGGTGCGGGGGATCGAACGATGGGGAGCCGCGTGGCAGGACGTCGTCGTCGGGGAACTGCTCACCGTGGCGAAGCATCCGAACGCCGACCGCCTCTCGCTCACGACGGTCCTGGTGGGGGAGGACGAGCCACTCTCGATCGTCTGCGGGGCGACGAACATCGCGCCCGGCCAGCGCGTCCCGGTCGCCCTGCCGGGGGCGACGCTGCCCGGCGGGCGACGGATCGAGCGGACGGAGAAGATGGGGATCGTCAGCAACGGCATGCTCTGCTCCGGTGCAGAGCTCGGGATGACGGCCGATGCCGAGGGCATCCTCATCCTGGGGCAGGACGCACCGGTCGGTCGTCCGCTCGCGGACCTGTACGGCGACACCGTTCTCGACGTCGACGTGAAACCCAATCGCGGTGACGCGCTTTCGCTCGTCGGCCTCGCCCGCGAGGTCGCGGCGGCGACCGGGGCGACCGTGCGCTTCCCGTCGTTCACTGTCGAGGAGGTGGGCGCCGGGGTGGCGGAACGGCTCATCGTCGAGGTCCGCGAGCCGGACCTCTGTCCGCGCTTCGTCGCCCGGTACGTCGGCGGCGTGCGGATCGGACCGTCGCCCGACGCGATCCAGATGCGACTCCAGGCCGCCGGCATGCGACCGATCGACAACGTCGTCGATGCGAGCAACTTCGTCATGCTCGAACTCGGCAAGCCCACCCACACCTTCGACGCCGCACACATCGAGGGTGGTCGCCTCATCGTCCGTCGGGCGCTCGATGGCGAGCGACTGGCGACCCTCGACCATGTCGACCGCACGCTCGACCCATCGACGCTCGTCATCGCCGACGCACGCCGGGTCCTCGCGATCGCCGGCATCATCGGCGGCGCCGAGAGCGAGGTCTCCGACGCCACGCGTGACGTCGTCGTCGAATCGGCCATCTTCGACCCGGTCGCGATCCGCCGGACGGGGCACCGCTACGCCCTCCGCTCGGAGGCGAGCCTCCGCTTCGAGAAGGGACAGGAGTCTCGCCTCGCGCGGATCGGCGCGGATCGGGTCGCGGCGCTCGTCTCGAGCTGGGCCGGAGGCTCGGTCGCGCCCGGCCGTATCGACACCACTCCCGTCGAGCCCGAGGAGCACCGCGTCCGGTTCCGGCCCGCCCGCGTCGATCGACTGCTCGGCACCCGCCTCGGCGCCTCGACGCAGGCGACGCTCCTCGGCCGGGTCGGCATCGCGACGATGGCGGCGAGTGGCGACCGTCCGGTCGTCGTGTCGAGCGGCACCCGCCCGCTCGAGGTCGCAGCGCACGGCGAGGAGGTCCTCGAGGCGATCATCCCGACGTGGCGGCATGACCTCGCGGTCGAGGCCGACCTCGCCGAGGAGGTCGCGCGCGTGGCCGGCTACGAGACGATCGCGGAGGTCCTGCCCGACACCGCGATGCCGCATCACCGGCCGGCGCCGCTCGGTGTCCGGGACGCGGTTCGGTCGATCCTCGCCGGGGCGGGACTCCGCGAGGTCGTCACCTACGCGCTCATCGCGCCCGCGCGCGGGGGCGCGATGAGCTGGCCCGGCGATGCGGGGCGGGCGCCGGACGGAGAGGCGGACGCGGCCGGAACGCCGATCAGTGCGACGAACCCGCTCTCGCTCGATCACTCGGTCCTCCGCCAACAGCTCGTCGGGAGCCTCCTCGAGGTCGTCGACACGAACCTTCGCCAGGGACGGCCGGATATCGCGATCTTCGAGGTCGGCAAGGGATACGGGCGCGTCGATGATGCGCCACACGAATGGTGGCGCCTCGCGTTCGCGCTCACGGGACCGTCGACGCCGGCGACCTGGGATCGCCCGCCGACGACCTACGACCTTGCCGATGCGAAAGGGGTCATCGAGACGCTCGCCGAGGCGCTCGGGCTGCCGCCGGTCGACTTCACCCCCTGGACTGACGGGTATCCCTTTCATCCGGGACGCGCCGCCGTGGCGAACGCGGGCGCAGGCCTGGTCGGGCGGGTGGGGGAGTGTCACCCGAGCCTGCTCGCTGCCCTCGACCTGAGAGCGGACCGGATCGTCGTCGCCGAACTCGCTATCGCGGGCCTCACCCGGGGGATCGTGACCTCGCCGCGGATCCGCCCCGTGCCGCGCCACCCGGCGGTGGAGCGCGACATCGCGATCGTCGTGCCGGAGGATCGTCCGGTGGCTGATGTCGCGGCGACGATCCGGGCGGCGGCCGGCACGCTGCTCGTGGACGCCAGGCTGTTCGACATCTATCGGGGTGCGCCGCTCGGGGCGGACGACAAGAGTGTCGCCTTCCGGCTCACATTCCAGGCGGAGCGGACGCTCACGGAACCGGAGATCGACAGAGCGTTCGCCGCGATCGCGACCGGCCTCGTGGCCTCGGGGGCGCGCCTTCGTACCTGACGCCCGGTGCGGTCCGGCCTGGTCCGGGCGGTTGCGGCGGCGCGAGAGGCACTGCTACCCTAGGCCGCTGGGTCGGCGTCCCGCCGGCCCGGTGTCGCGCGGCGCGGGTTCGGACGCACATCGGGAGAATGGGTGGACATCGTCGGCTTCATCGAGAGCTTTCGGCTCTTCGACCTCATCGTCCTGCTCATCCTCGGCGTCGCGTTCGTCATCGGCTTCTTCCAGGGGACGATCCGCCGCATCCTCGGGATCGGTTCGATCCTCGTCTCGTTCCTCCTGGCGGCCAATCTCCGCGCCCCCCTGGGGGGGTTCTTCGCGAGCAACTGGCGTCAGTTCCCGACCGAGTACAGCTACATGATCGCGTTCGGGGTCGTCTTCGTCATCGCAAGCCTCGCCTTGAGCCTCGTCGTCCAGGGGTTCTACAAGCATCAACCGCTGTTCGCGAAGGCGACGGTGGTCGATCAGGTCCTTGGCGGGGTCCTCGGCGTCACCCAGGCGATGCTCATCATCGGCTTCGCGATCGTCATCCTCGACTCCTACTTCCGGGCGCCCGGTGTCTCCCAGGGCACCGGCGAGCTCCTCATCCTTCGCGACCTGTGGATGGGATTCGATACTTCGGGCACGGTCCATGCATTCCGCGACACACTGATCCCCGGCTTCTTCACGGTCTTCGGGGCACTCGTCCCGACCGACGTACGCGGGATCGTCTGAGCGCGTTCGACCGGGCCCTCCTCCTCGGATCGCCGGTCGACGCCGCCCGCGCCCTCCTCGGCGCCCGCCTCGTTCGCGCCGAGCCTGATCGCGATCGTCGGATCGGCCGGATCGTGGAGGTCGAGGCCTACGGTGGCTCCGAGGACCGCGCTTCGCATGCCCGCTTCGGCCGCACCCCGCGCACCAGCACGATGTTCGGGCGCGCCGGCCGTGCCTACGTGTACCGTGTCTACGGCATGTACACATGTCTCAACGTCGTGACCGGTCCCGACGGCGATGCCGGCGCCGTGCTCGTCCGAGCGGTCGAACCCGTCGCCGGTCTCGAGGCGATTCGCGAGGCGCGCGTTCACCACGATCTCGAGCGAAGCCGTCTGACGCGGGGCGCGGGAGCGACCCCTGCCGTGCGCGATGCTGCCCATCGGCGGATCGCGGCCCTGCCGAGGGAGCGGCTCGCGCAGGGACCCGGGCTCGTCGGAGCCGCGTTCTCCATCGTCCCCGGCGATGACGGCGTCGACCTCTGCGACGCCGGCTCGACCATCCGGCTCGCCGGTCCGGATCCGGCCGTGAAGGGCACGATCGTCGCTGCGACGACACGGATCGGTATCGGTTTCGCAGGCGAGCCCTGGGTCTCCCTCCCATGGCGCTTCATCCTCGTCGAGGACCGCGCGGCGGCGACTCCGACCAGCCGCTCCTGAGCGAGGATCGCCGGCCGATGGACGATCGTTCGCTCGCCCTCCTCGAGTTTCCGTCGATCGTCGAGCGGGTCGCCGGGGCGACCGCCTTCGGGCCCGGCCGCCGGCTCGCGGAGGCACTCACGCCGTCGAGCGACCCGGTCCTCGTCGCTCGCGCCCTGGACGAGACGGACGAGGCGCGGGCGCTCCTCTCGGAGCGGCCCGGCGTCGGGATCGGCGCGGCACACGACATCGGTCCGTGGGTCGCCCGCGCCATCCGCGGCGGCCGGCTCGAGGCGGCCGCCTTCCCCGAGATCGGCGAGACACTCGACGCCGGGGCGCGACTCGCGACCGCGCTGTCCGGCGAGCGCCGGCCGCTCCTTCGCGACCTCGGACGGGAGCTCCACGCGCTGCCCGCCCTGCGGACGACGATCGCTCGCAGCGTCGACCCGAGCGGCGAGCTCCTCGACAGCGCCTCACCGCGGCTCGGTGGGCTGCGGGCCGCCGTCCGCGTGGCGTACGAGCGCCTTCGGCGGCGCCTCGACGCGCTCGTGGGCTCGGAGCTCGGCGGTGCTCTCCAGGAGCCGATCGTCACGCTCCGCAATGGTCGCTATGTGGTGCCGGTGAAAACGGAGGCGCGGAGTCGCGTCAAGGGGATCGTCCACGACGCGTCGGGCAGCGGCCAGACGCTCTTCGTCGAGCCCCTCATCGCGGTGGAGCTCGGCAACGTGTGGCGTGAGGCGCAGGTCGCCGAACAGGTCGAGGTCGAACGGATCCTCGATGCGCTGTCGAGCCTCGTGGCGACCCATGCCGGACCATTGCGCGAGACACTCGACGCCCTTGCCCGGTTCGACTTCTGGACCGCCAAGGCGACGGTCGCAGCGGACCTCGACGCGGTCCGGGCGGAGACGATGGAGCGACCCGAGGTCGTCCTCCTCGGCGCCAGGCATCCAGGTCTCGGCGCCGGAGTCGTGCCCATCGACATCCGCCTCGGCGACGGGTATTCGGCGCTCGTCGTCACGGGACCGAACACGGGTGGCAAGACGGTCACCCTGCGGACGCTCGGCCTCCTCGCGCTCATGCACCAGGCGGGCCTCCACGTCCCCGCGGAGGCGGGCAGCCGCCTGCCGGTCTTCCGGGATGTGTTCGCCGACATCGGCGACGAACAGTCGATTGCCCAGAGCCTGTCCACGTTCAGCGGACACCTCCGGCGGATCACGACGATCGTCGCGGCCGCCGGGCCGGGCGTCCTCATCCTGCTCGACGAGCTCGGTGCCGGGACCGACCCGACGGAGGGCTCGGCGCTCGCCCAGGCCCTGCTCGACCATTTCATTCGAGCCGGGGCGCTCGTCGCCGCGACGACCCACTACGCCGAGCTCAAGGCGTACGCGCACACGACACCAGGAGCCCGCAACGCGGCTGTCCAGTTCGATCTCGAGACGCTGAGCCCTACGTACCGCCTCACGATCGGCCTCCCGGGCGGAAGCCAGGCCTTCGCGATCGCCGAGCGACTGGGACTGCCGGACGCGATCGTCAGCGACGCGCGATCCCGGCTCAGCGAGGCGCAGCGGACCTTCGAGGCGACCCTCGCGAGCATCCAGGCGGCGGAGGGCCAGACGGCGGAGGCCCTCGAGCGGGCGCGCGCGGCTGAGACGCGCGCCGCCGAGAGTCTCCGAGCGGCGCGCGAGGAGCGTGCACGTGCCCGACGGGAGCGGGAAGGGACACTGAACGCCGCCCGCGCGGAGGCGGATCGGATCGTCGGGTCGGTCCGCGAGGAGGTGGCCGCGACGCGGCGCCTGCTCGAGCGGGAGACGATGACCACCCAGGCACTCGATCAGGCGATCGGCCGGATCGACGCGCGCCTCGAGCAGGCGGCCGATCCCGAGGCTCTCGCACCGGGTCCGACGGAGCCGCCACCGCCGATCCGCTCGTGGCGCCTCGGCGACCGGGCGCGCAGCCGGTCGGCCGGCTGGGAGGGTCGGATCGGCGCCCTCGAACGGGGCGGAGCGCGGGTCACGCTCGAGACGGGCGGGATGCGGGTGACCGTCGGTGTCGACGACCTGGAACCTGCCCTCGAGCCCGCAGGAGGGTCATCCGGAACCGCATCCACCGGCGCCGGCAGCACGATCGGCGACGCGCTGCGCCGGCAGGCGCAGGTCGACGCTGACGGATCGATCGGCCGTCTCCGGCGCGACCGGGTCCGCTCGGTCCCGGCGTCGCTCGACCTGCGTGGGGCCCGGGTGGAGGAGGCGCTCGATGCGCTCGATCGGTACCTCGACGACGCGGCGGTCGCCGGGCTCGACCAGGTGACGGTCATCCACGGCCTCGGGACGGGGGCACTCCGCGATGCGGTCCGCTCCGCGGCCGCCGCTCACCCGCTGGGTCGCGACGTCCGGGCGGGCGAGCGCGGGGAAGGCGGGGACGGCGCGACGATCATCCGGCTCTGATCGTGGGTCGACGACGTCGCCGGCGGACCGGGCGGCGCGGTCGTGGCTTCCGCGACGGCTGCTGCGTGACGATGGGTTGGCTCGGCGGCGGCGCGGTCGGCGCTCCGGACGGCGGTGCGGACGGGCTCGGGCAACCGAAGATGGGATCACAGGAGGCCGATGGCGAGGGGAACGTCGGCACGCACGTCTCGGTCGGCGCGAACGGTGCGCCCCAGGTTGCACCGAAGGGCAAGATGTAGCCAAAACCCCAATACGCTGTCACGTTGCGCATGGGACCGCCGCGGACGCCCGGACCCTTCCTCGCTCGGGCGATCCACGCCTGGTCGGCCGCCTGCCAGGCCGGGAATGCCGCGTCCTGGTTCGAGAGGTCGAGGAATCCCTTCTGGACCTGGGGGCCGGTGCAGCCGTCCATCCAGAGGAGGCCGGTCGCGGAGTCGATCGCGACGGCCACCTTCGTGTCGTCCACCTGGGTCGGCTGCGTTCCGGCGATGAAGTGCTCGGTGAACGTCCTCGTGGTGAACGGTCCCGGGAGCATCCCGCTGTTCGCGTCCACCGCGACGTCCACGATGCCCGGCGGTTGCTGGAAGTCGGCGATCGGGGTGCCCTTCGTCACCTCCGTCAGGAACGCCTGCCAGAGCGTCGCCGCCGACTCGAGGGCGAGCGTCCCGTTGGGCGGGATGCTGTTGTCGCTGTTGCCCATCCACGCCCCGACGGCGAGCGCCGGTGCGTTGGGGTCCTTCGGCGGAGCGAGGTAGCCGAAGGCCGCGTTGTCGATCTCGTTGTTCGTCGTGCCGGTCTTGAGGGTCGCCGGACGACGCGTGCCCTTGTCGTAGATCGCGCGGAGTCCCCACCACGGGTTCTGGGACGGGTCCGTGTTCGAAGCAAGGATGGAGGTCATGATGTACGCCGCCTGCGGGCTGACGATGGGGCTGCCCGTGGCCGGGGTGCTCCCCGGCGCCGGATAGATCTGCTTCCCGGCACCGTCGCGGACCTGGAGGATGAACGTCCGCGGCATGAGCACGCCGCCGTTCGCGACGGCGCCGTATGCGCCGAGCAGTTCGGCGTAGTGGAGCTCGAGGGTGCCGATCCCGATCGAGGCCCCGGCCGTGTTCGTCGGTTGCTGGAAGTGGATGCCGAACTTCTGCGCCTCGGCGAAGACGCGGTCAGGTCCCACCTCGATGGCGTTCTTGACGGCCGGGATGTTGATCGACAGCTGGATCGCCTGCCGCATCCGGACGGGTCCGCGCTCGGCGAGGTCCGCGTCCGTCGGAAGGTAGTTCCCGCCGAAGTCGGTCACCACGTCCATGAACATGCTCGCCGCGGTCATCGTGTGGTCATCGATACCGGTGATGTAGTTGACGAGCTTGAACGCCGAACCCGGCTGACGCCAGCCATCCGAGAGAACGTCGAACTGCGGCTGGAATTTCGTGCCATGTGCCGGCGCGTAGTAGTCGGCGCTGCCGACGTACGCGTCGACCTGTCCCGTCCGGTAGTCGAGGGCCTCGAGCGCGGCATTGAAGATCCCCCGCCCGACGAGATCCTGGATCCACTGCTGGTTCGGGATGTTGTGGGCCTTGAGATAGGCTGTCGGATTCGGTGCGTTCGGGGCGATCCCGGCCCCCTTGACCCACTTCTCGGCAGACAGCTGCATCTTCCAGTTGAGGGTCGTCGTGACCTGGTAGCCGGCGGTGTCGATCGCCGGGCAGTTGTCGGCGTTCGCCGCACCGCAGAGGATCGTCCCGAGCTGCTTGCGGACCTGCCAGACGAAATGCGGGGCCCGCCAGTCGGGATTCGCCGTCGGGGCGAGGATGACCGGGTCGTTCTCCGCCGCCCGGATCTGAGCGTCCGTGAGGAGCGCGCTCGGGACCGCGAGCGGGTCCCCGGCCAGGGTGAGATGACGGCTCGTGATCATCCGTTCGAGGATGGCGTTGCGACGTACGACGATCGGCGCATCGGTCGGCACGACGAGGAACGTGGTCTTCCCGTCCGGCGAGGTCTGCTGCACCGCGTTCTTGCGCAGGTCGTACGTGCTCGGTGACTGCGGGATCGCGGCGAGGATCGCGGCCTCCGCGATCGTGAGCTTGTTCAGGTCCGTGACGCCGAAGTAATCGCGGGCGGCAGCGGCGATGCCGTAGCTCTGATCGCCGTAGTAGTTCTGATTGAGGTAGGCGACGAGCATCCGCTGCTTGCCCTCGACCCCCGGGAACTCCTGGGTGAGGCGGATCGACTGGATGATCTCGCGGATCTTCCGCTCGTACACACTGCCGGCGAACGCGCTCGCCGGCAGGAGCCGGGCCCGGACGAGCTGTTGGGTGATGGTCGAGGCGCCCCGATCGCGTCCGGTCGCCGTCTCGATTGCCGCGGCCACGATGCCGAGCGGGTCGAAGCCTGCGTTGCTCCAGAAGGTCTTGTCCTCGGTGGAGGTCGTGGCGTCCACGACGACCGGTGGAAGCGCGGAGAACGAGCCGACGACCTGGCGCTGGGTCGATCCGAACCGCGCGAGCTCCACCTTGCCGGTGCGGTCGTAGACGACCGTCTGCTCGCTGAAGCTGAGATTCTGGAACGCCTGGAGCGGATCCGGCAGACCCTGGCTGTAAACGTTGTAGGCGCCGACGATGGCAACGAGGCCGACGACCCCGAGCAGGACGAATGTCCCGAAGAGGAAGAGCGGCAGGGCGATGACGACGGTCCGGGCCGAATGTCCGCCCCCCCGTCGCCCGCTTCCGTTCCGCCGATGGCGCTGTCGCCGGGCGAGGGTGGTGTTCATGCCGGGTCGGACGATAGCATAGGTAGCTGTGACCTCCCTCCGAACCTACCGCCCCGCCGTCGAGACGGCCACGCGATGTCCACTGTGACGTCAGCCGTGCCCTCGGCGCGCCGCGGCCCCGAGGGGCTCCTCGAGGAGCTCCAGTGGCGAGGTCTGCTGCACGACGCGACGCCCGGCCTCGCGGATCGGCTCGCCTCGGGCGCGCCGATCTCGGGCTACATCGGCTTCGACCCGTCCGGATCGTCGCTCCATGTGGGCCACCTCGTCCCGGTCTTCGGACTCCTCCATCTCCAGCGGTTCGGCGGCCGACCCATCGCCCTCGTCGGAGGCGCGACCGGGATGATCGGCGATCCGTCGGGCACATCGGCCGAACGGAACCTCCTCGATCGCGACACCATCGCCGCGAACGTCGCCGGGATCCGCAGCCAGCTCGAGCGGTTCCTCGACTTCTCGGCGGGACCGTCCGGCGCGTCGATCGTCAACAACCTCGACTGGCTCGGCGAAGTGCGGATGCTCGACTTCCTTCGCGACGTGGGGAAGCACTTCACGATCCCGTACATGCTCGACAAGGAGTCGGTGCGGACGCGACTCGACAGCGGGCTCTCGTTCACCGAGTTCAGCTACATGCTCCTCCAGGCGGCTGACTTCCGGCATCTGAACCGGTCGCTGGGGGTCGAGCTCCAGATGGGCGGCGCCGACCAGTGGGGGAACATCACGGCCGGCCTCGAATTGATCCGCCGGACCGCGGGCGGCGCGGATGGCTCCGGGCCTCGAGGCGGGGAGGCGGGCGACCCTCGGTCCGCGCCCGCCGCGTTCGCATTGAGCTATCCGCTCCTCCTCGACTCGAGCGGCAGGAAGTTCGGCAAGACCGCTGCCGGGACCGCCGTGTGGCTGGATCCGGCTCGGACGTCGCCGTACGCGTTCTACCAGTTCTTCGTCGACACCCCGGATGCCGAGGTGCCTGGGCTCCTCCGCCGCTTCACCGTGCTCGGGCGCGCCGAGGTCGACGCGCTCGAGGCCGAGCAGGCCGCCCATCCCGAGCGGCGACCCGCGCAGCGAGCGCTCGCCCTCGAGCTTACGACGCGGGTCCACGGCCTCTCCGAGGCGGAACGTGCCGTCGCCGTCAGCCGAGCGGCCTTCGACAGCGCGCCCATCCGCGATCCCGCGGTCCTCGCCGCGATGTACGACGTCCTCGACCATAGCGAGCTCGCGGCCGAGGACCTTTCCGGCGGTGTCATCCGCCTCGCGGTCGCGGCCGGGCTCGTCGCCTCCAACGGCGAGGCGCGCCGGTCGATCGCCCAGGGCGGGCTGTCGATCAACGGCATCCGGATCGCCACGCCGGACGATCCGATCCCCGAGCCGATCGCGGGCCGCTGGCTCATCCTCCGCGTCGGACGCAAGCGGATCGTCGTCGTTCGCGTCCTCGGGCCCGCGGGCCGCCGCTGACCGCGGACACGGCCGGGGCGCGGGTCAGGCGCGGTGGCGTGACCGGAGCACGTCGATGACCTCCGTCGGCGGGAGTCCCCGCTCGGCGAGGAGGACGAGCGCGTGGTAGAGCAGGTCCGCCGTCTCGCCGGCGAGCGCAGTCCGCGTCGCGGAGCGTGTGCCGGGTTCCGCGGCGGCATCGTCCTTCGCCGCGATGAGGACCTCGGTCGCCTCCTCGACGACCTTCCGACCGACGGCGTCCACCCCGCCCGCGAGTAGCGAGCCCGTGTAGGAACCGAGCGGCCGCGATCGAGTCCGCTCGTCGACCGTTCGCCACAGCGTCTCGAGCCAGGCGAACCCCTGCGCCGTTGGCACGCCCTGCGGCTCGTCGACCGTCGCCGCGGCATCGAAGCAGCTCCGCGTCCCGCGATGACAGGTCGGGCCGGCCGGATCCACGGTGAGGAGGATGGCGTCCTCGTCGCAGTCGAGGGAGAGATCGCGGAGACGGAGCGTGTTGCCGCTGGTCTCGCCCTTGCGCCAGAGCCGACCGCGCGATCGCGAATGGAAATGGACTTCGCCCGTCGCGAGGGTGGCCGCGAGCGCCTCGGCGTCGACATAGCCGAGCATGAGGACGCGCCCGTCGGCCGCGTCCTGGACGATCGCCGGCGCGAGTCCGTCCGGGCCATAGGACGGCGTCACGTCGGGCCCTCCATGACGCGCCGGATCGGGAGTCCCGCCGCGGCGAGGCTCGCCTTGACGGCGGCGATCGAGTGGATCCGGCGGTGGAACATGCTCGCGGCGAGGACGGCGTCCGCGCCGCCGGTCACGATCGCCGCGATGAGGTCGTCGGGGCCCGCGGCACCGCCGGAGGCGATGACGGGCACGCGGACGGCCGAGGTCACCGCTCGCAGGAGCTCGAGGTCGTAGCCGCCCTGCGTGCCGTCGCGGTCGATCGAGGTGACAAGGAGCTCGCCCGCCCCGGATGCCACGGCCTCGCGCGCCCACGCGACCGCGTCTCGCCCGGTGGGTTCCCGCCCGCCGACGACGACGACCTCCCAGCCCGCCTCCGGACCCGGACCGCGCCGTCGGGCGTCGATCGCCACGACGACCGCCTGGACCCCGTAGCGATCCGCGCACGCCCGGATGAGTCGCGGATCCCGGACCGCGGCGGTGTTGAGTGCGACCTTGTCCGCACCGGCTCGCAGCACGGCGCCCATCTCGTCGACGGATCGCACGCCGCCGCCGACCGTCAGCGGGATGAACGCACGCCGGGCCGTCCGCTCGACGATGCCGAGGAGGGTCGAACGCCCTTCCGGCGCGGCGGCGATGTCGAGGAACACCAGCTCATCCACGCCCTCGCGGGCGTACCGCTCGGCCAGCTCGGGCGGGTCGCCCTCGTCGACGAGATCGATGAAGCGGGTGCCCTTGACGACTCGACCGTTCGCCACGTCGAGGCACGGGATGATCCGCCGTCGGAGCATCAGGCGACCCCGAGGGCTGCGGTCCGGTTTCGACTCGCGGCGGCGAGTCGAACGACGTTCTCGAGCAGCCGCAGGCCGTCGAGGCCGCTCCGTTCGGGATGGAACTGGACGCCGAGGCATCGGCCACGGGCGACCGCGCTGACGAAGCGCTCGCCATGCTCGGTCTCGGCGAGCACGATATCGGTCTCCTCAGGCGCGGGCCGCACCACGTAGGAGTGGACGAAGTACAGATCCACCCCATCCGCCATGCCCTCGAAGATCGGGTGCTCGCGCCGTCGCTCCACCTGGTTCCATCCGATGTGCGGGAGCGTCGGCGCGGCGAGGAGGGGGACCGTTCGACCGGCGAACACGCCGAGGGTCGTGGCGCCGTCCTCGTCGCTCGTCTCGAACAGGAGCTGGAGACCGAGACAGATGCCGAGGAACGGACGGTCGGCGGCGATCCAGTCGCGGAGCGGATCGGCGAGGCCGCGTTCCTCGAGACGGGCCATCGCCGGCGCGGCGGCGCCGACGCCCGGCAGCACCACGAGGTCCGCCTGCTCGAGCTCCTCCGGCGTTGCGGCGAGAACAGGGCGTGCGCCGACGATTTCGAGCGCCTGGGCGATGCTCACGAGGTTGCCGGCCCCGTGGTCCACGATTGCGACCGCGACGGCCGTCTCGGCCGGATCCGCCCGGTCGGGCGACCCTCCGAGCGCGATCGTCATCCGGGCGTCCCCTTCGTGGAGGCGACACCGGATCGTCGCGGATCGACCGCGCAGGCGCCGCGGAGGGATCGGCCGAGTGCCTTGAAGGCGGCCTCGGCGAGGTGGTGGTCGTTGCGTCCCGAGCCTCGCAGGTGGAGCGTCGCGCCGGCGGTCCTCGCGAACGCCTCGAGCGCGTGGTCGACGAGCTGGAGCGGAAGTCCGCCGACTCGCTCGCCGCGGAACTCCAGATCGACGACAGCGTACGGCCGTCCACCGAGATCGACGATCGCGGTGGCGAGCGCCTCGTCCATCGGGACCGACGCCTCGCCGAAACGGACGATCCCCGTCCGTTCACCAAGCGCCGCCGCGAAGGCCGCCCCGAGCACGAGGGCGACGTCCTCGACCGTGTGGTGCTCGTCGACGTGGAGGTCGCCGTCCGCCCGGATGTCGAGATCGAAGAGGCCATGGTGGGCGAGGGACCCGAGGAGATGGTCGTAGAAGCCCACGCCGGTCGCGATGGAAGCGAGGCCGGACCCGTCGAGGTCGAGCCGGACGGAGACACGCGTCTCGCGCGTCTCGCGGCTGACCGCGGCGGTACGCGGAGCGCCCACGTCGACGACGAGCTGCCCGATGGGGCTCGTCATGTCGTCCCGCCCGGGGCGGCGACCCGTTGCCCGCGGACCGCCTCGAGGAGTCGATCGTCCTGTTCGCGCGAGCGGACGGTGATCCGGAGGTGATCGGCGAGTGGATGCCCCCGTCCGAACGTCCGCGGGACGAGGCCACGCCGAAGGAGCGCCTCGGCGACGGCCGCCGTCGCGGACGGAGAGGCGAATCGCACGAGCACGAAGTTCGTCACGCTCGGCAGGACGAGCCCGCCCGCGTCCGCCAGGCCAGCGCTCAGGCGTTCGCGTTCGGCGTGCATCGCGGCTACCCGCGGGCCGAGCCAGCCGTCCGCCTCGAGAGCGGCGGTCACGACGGTGACAGAGACGACCGAGACCGAACCGGGAGGCCGATACGGTTCGATCTCGGCGAGCGTCTCGCGGACGCCGATGGCGAAGCCGACGCGCAGTCCCGCGAGGCCGTACGCCTTGCTCGCTGTGCGGACGACGATGAGTCGGGGGTAGTCGGCGCGGAGCCCGACGAGACTCGAACCGACGAACTCGGCGTACGCCTCATCGAGGACGACGATGGGGGCCGGGCGATCGGATCTCCGGGCGTCGTCGCGGAGGGTCGCCAGCAGACCGGCGATCCCCCCGTCGGGCTCGGGCAGGGCCGTCGGATTGTTCGGGCTGCAGAGCCAGACGAGGTCGGCCGCACGCGCGGCGGACCGGACCGCGGGAAGGTCGAGGGCAAACCCGTCGTCCGGGCCGAGGCGGGGGACGCGCCGGACGGTCGCGCCACGCTGCTCGGTGAGGACGCGGTACATCGCGTACGTCGGTGTCGGGATGACGGCGACCGAGCCGGGCCGGAGGCAGGCTTTGGCGACGAGGTCGAGGATCTCGTCCGCGCCCGCCCCCACGACGATCTCGTCGGGACGGACGCCGTACCGAAGGGCCGCCGCTTCGGCAAGGCGCCGATAGTCGGCCGGCGGGTACTCGGACAACCCGGGCTCGAACCGGCCGGCGGCGATGACGGACGCCGCGAGCGACGGCGGCTCCGGGGCGGTGTTGAGATCGAAGCGCACGATCGCCGTGAGCGGCAGCCCGTACCGCGCGGCGACCTCCTCACTCGTCGCTTCCCACGAGTAACTGGGGGGTGCTGTCGGCATCGTCATCGTCACGGCGGTCGGGCTCATCCGGCGGCTCCCGGGACTCCGACGGCGTCGGCGAAGCGGATCTCCACCGCATCGCGATGGGCGACGAGGCCCTCGGCGGCCGCGATCGTCCCGACCGCTTCCCGGATCGCGGCGAGGCCCTGGCGATCGATGCGCTGGACCTGGATGAACTTGCCGAAGGCCTCGACAGCGAGGGCTCCGGAGCTCCGCGCGAGGCCGCCCGTGGGGAGGACGTGGTTTGCCCCCGACGCGTAGTCCCCGGCGCTCTCCGGCGCGTACCGTCCCACGAACACCGAGCCGGCGTTGCGGATCCGGGCGACCGCATCCTCGACGTCCTCGACGACGACCGTCAGGTGTTCCGGCGCGTACGCGTCGACGAATGCGATGGCCGTATCGAGATCGGGCGCGAGGACGATGAGGCCGGCCGCGGCGAGGCTTCGCTCGAGAATCTCCCGTCGGCCCGCACTCACGAGCCGGCGACCGATCGCCTCCTCGACGGCGGCGGCGAACGCGGGGTCGGCCGTCACGAGGAGCGCCGGCGAGTCCGGTCCATGCTCCGCCTGGCTGAGAAGATCCGCCGCGACGTACTCCGGGTCGGCGGTGCCGTCGGCGAGGACGAGCACCTCCGACGGCCCGGCCGGAAGGTCGATCCCGACTTCCCCGAAGATCTCGAGCTTGGCCGCAGTGACCCACGCGTTGCCCGGCCCCACGATCCGGTCGACGGGCGCGAGACCTTCGTCCTTCAGGCCGCAGGCGAGGGCACCGATAGCCTGGGCGCCACCGGCGACGACGAAGGCGTCGACGTCGACAAGGCCGGCAGCGCCGAGGAGCGTCGCATCGAGCCGGCCGTCCCGATCGGCAGGCGAGGCGACGACGAATGCGCCCACCCCGGCGACCTTCGCCGGGATCGCACACATGAGGAGCGAGCTCGGGTAGGCCGCCGTTCCGCCGGGAACGTATGCGCCGGCCCGAGCGAGGGGGACCCAGCGACGTTCGATCTCGATGCCGGGCACGATCGTGGTCCGGACCGTGGCGGGTCGCTGGGTCGTCGCGAAGCGCATGAGGTTGGCGATCATCGTCTCGAGTCCCGCCCGGACGGGGCGGGGGAGGGCATCGCGCGCGGCGAGGAGCTCGTTCCGATCGAGCGTCAACCGGCCATCCGGCAGCCCACCTCCGTGGCGAGCGTTCGCCTCGCGGACGGCCACGTCGCCCCGGAGACGGACATCGTCGAGGATCGCCCGGGCGGCCGACCTGACGGCCCGATCGGGGACCGCGCCGCGGCGCACGAGGGCGTCCCGCCGCGCCACGACGGTCGGATCGGTCGCAGCCGCGGCCAGGTCGAGCCGCTCCAGGCGGATCGGCGACGACGCGGTCACGGGACGATCTTCTCGATGGGCAGGACGAGGATCCCGGAGGCGCCCGCCATCTTGAGACGGGGCAGCAGGCCCCACACGGCATCCGCGTCGACGACTGCGTGGATCGCGATCATGCCGGCATGGGCGAGCGGGATCACGGAGGGGCTCTCGAGGCCGGGCAGGATCGCCTCGAGCTCGGGAAGGTGGCTCGCCGGCGCGTTCATCATGAGGTACTTCTTGTCGCGCGCGGCGATGACCGCGGCCAGCATGGTATCGATGGCCCCGAGCTCTGCGGGCCGTGCCTCCAGGGCGGCGGGATCGGCCACGAGCAGCGCCTCGGAGGCGAGGACGTCGCCGATCGGGCGGAGGCCGTTCATCGCGAGCGTCGAGCCCGTGGACACCAGGTCGACGATCGCCTCGGCGAGCCCGAGACGGGGCGCGACCTCGACGGCGCCGGAGATCGGGATGATGTCGACGGCGATGCGGCGCGCGGCGAAGTAGCGTCGGGTCGTCTCCGGGTGGGCGGTCGCGACCCGCAGCCCGGCGAGATCCTCCACCGTCCGCTGCGGCGCGTCCGAGGGAACGGCTGCGGCGAGGCGGCAGCGGCCATATCCCAGCGCGCGAAGGACCGGCAACTCCGCCCCGGCCTCCGCGAGCAGGTCCTGGCCGGTGATCCCGAGGTCGGCCACACCGTCGCCGACGAACTCGATGATGTCGTTCGTCCGGACGAAGAGGACGTCGAGGGGAAGGTTCTGGACCCGTGCCACGAGGCTCCGGTCGTGCTCCTCGAACACGAGCCCGGCGTCGTGGAGGAGGGCCAGGGTCGGCTCGACCAGGCGACCCTTGTTCGGGATCGCCAGCCGCAGACGCTCCCTCATCGCTCGGCGGCCGGGGGGTACGGACGCGAGCTGTCGCGAGCGGTCGCAGCGAGTCGCTCGAGCGCCGCCCGGTAGCCATCCTCGCCGTGGTGGAGCCACGAGGCGATCCGGGTGATCGTCGCGGTGCTCGCTCCGGTGAGCCGGGAGATCTCGGCGTAATGAAGGCGCGCGTCCAGGAGCCGCACGACGGCCCACCGCTGCGCCATGTCGTGGAGCTCGCCGACCGTGCAGAGGTCGCGAAAGAATCGGGCGGCCCCCTCGACATCGTCGAGACCGAGGATCGCTTCGTAGAGCGCCGTCAGATCGTCCCCGTCCGCTGTCGAAGCGCGGCGGGTGAGCTCGTCGCCGGTGGTCATCGGTGCTCCTGGATCTGGACCGAACCGCATGCTGACATGCCAGCATGCTACTGTGCTAACGTAGTAGCACGCTAACACGTCAAGGGGTGCCGCGTCAACGATGCCATTCGAGCTCTATGCGGCGATCGATCTCGGCGGTGGGGCGGTGGTTCGGCTTCGCCAAGGAGACTTCGATCGGGCGACTGTGTATCCCGGTGACCCCGCGACGATCGGCCGGGCGTTCGTGGCCGAGGGAGCGCGGTGGATCCACGTCGTGGACCTCGACGGGGCGCGGTCGGGGGAGCCGATGCAGGTCGCCGCGATCCGCTCTGTCATCGATGCTGTCGCCGGACGGGCGCGGATCCAGGTCGCCGGCGGACTGCGGACGGAGGCGGCCGTGGGCTCGGCCCTGGACTCCGGCGCGAGCCGCGTGGTCGTGGGTACCGCAGCCCTCCGGGATCCGTCGTTCGGCACACGGATCGTCGAGGCGCATGGACCGGACGCCATCGCGGTCGCACTCGATGTTCGCGACGGCGTCGCGATCGGCGAGGCATGGCGCTCGGGAGCGGACGGCGCCGCCGTCGACGACGCTCTCCGACGGTTGGCCGGTGCCGGCGTGGAGACGTTCGTCGTCACCGCCATCGAGCGAGACGGTCTGCTCGAGGGACCGGATCTCGGGCTTCTCGCCCGCCTCGTGCTGCTCGACCGGGGAGCGATTGTCGCCTCGGGAGGGATCGCGTCGCTCGACGACCTCCGGGCGGTCCGGGCCATCGGCTGTCGCGGCGCGATCGTCGGACGCGCAGTCTACGAAGGCAGGATCCGCCTCGACGAGGCGATCACCGCGATCCAAGCGTTCTGAGGACGCTCAGTGCCCGCCGGCAGCCTCGACGTGCCGGCGGTGCGCCTCGACGATCTTGTCGGCGACGGTCGCCGGGACCTCCTCGTAGTGGTCCAGGGTGGCCCTGAAGCTGCCCCGACCGTGGGTCAGCGATCGGAGCTCCGTCGCGTAGCTGAAGAGCTCCGCCTGCGGGACGTGGGCGGCCACGACCTGCAGCCCGTCTCCTCCGGCGTCCATGCCGAGGACGCGTCCGCGCCGCGTGTTGAGATCGCGGTTCACGTCACCCATGTACCGCTCCGGGACCCGGACCTCGACGGACATGATCGGCTCGAGGAGGGCCGGCCGACAGTCGAGGACGCCCTTCCTGAGCGCCATCGACGCCGCGATCTTGAATGAGAGCTCGTTGCTGTCGACCGTGTGGAACGAGCCGTCGTAGAGGGTGGCCCTGAAATCGGATAGCGGATAGCCGGCGATGACGCCTTCGGCCGCGGCTTCCCGGACACCCTTCTCGACCCCCGGGAAGAAGCCCTTCGGCACGGACCCGCCGACGACCTTCTCGGCGAACTCGACGCCGCCGCCCGGGTTCGGTTCGATCTCGAGCCAGACGTGCCCGAACATCCCGTGGCCGCCGGTCTGCTTCTTGTACTTGCCCTCGACCTGGGTCCGTCCCCGGATCGTCTCCCGATACGGGACCCGCGGGGTGCGCGTGACGATCGTCGCCCCGAACTTCCGCTTGAGCCGTTCCGCGATCACCGCGATATGGGCCTCGCCGGTCGCGACGAGGAGCTGCTCGCCCGTCGCGCTCCGCTCGAGGCGGACGCACGGCTCCTCCTCGAGCATCCGGTTCAGGGCGGCACCCATCTTGTCGAGGTCGGCCTTGGTCTGCGGTTCGATCGCCACCGGGAGGGTCGGCTCGGGAAAAACGAGCGGGTCGAGGAGCAACGGATGCTCGCGGCTCGAGAGGGTATCGCCGGTCGCGGTGACGGACAGTTTCGCGACGGCGCCGATCTCGCCGGCCTTGAGCTCGCCCACGGGCTCCTGGTCCTTGCCGTGGATGAGCAGGAGCTGGCCGATTCGCTCGTCCTCGCCGCGCCCGGCGTTCCACGCGTGGCCCTGCGAGTGGATCGTCCCCGACAGCACCCGGAGGTAGGTGAGGCGCCCGACAAAGGGGTCGGCGGCCGTCTTGAAGACGCGGGCGAGCAATGGTCCCGCCGGATCGGGGGGAACGCTCACGGCATCCCCGGACTTCGGTTCGCGAGCGGTCGCCGGACCCTCGTCGGTCGGCGAGGGCAGGTAGCGGACGAACGCATCGAGGAGACCGCGGAGCCCGATCCCCCTGACAGCGCTCCCGACAAGGACAGGGGCGAGGATGGACTCCTTCACGCCCTTCCGCAGGCACGCCTCGAGCTCCGGGTCGCTGACTTCCTCACCCTCGAGGTACTTCGCCAGGACGTCATCGTCCGCCTCGGCGGCCGCCTCGAGGAGCTGATCGCGCCGCCTCGCGACCTCCGCGGCGAGCCCCTCGGGGACGGGGATCTCGACCTCCTGGCTGCCATCCCAGTGCCACGCCCGCCGGTGGACCAGGTCGACGTAGCCGGCGAAGCCATCTCCGCTGCCGATCGCCAGCTGGAGCGGGGCGACCTTCGTCCCGAATGTCGTCCGCAGGGCGTCGAGCGCCGCGCTGGGATCCGCGTTCTCGCGATCGCACTTGTTGATGAAGAAGCAGGCGGCACGACCTGTCGATCGGCCGAGCGCGACCGCACTCTCGAGGCCGGAGTCGACGCCGCCGGAGGCGTCCATGACGAAAAGCGCCCCGTCGACGCCGGCGAACCCCTCGATCACCTCGGCGACGAGATCCGGATAGCCGGGCGTGTCGATGAGGGTCACCCGGGTCCCATCGTCGTCGAGGGTGGCGACGGCCAGGGACAGCGATTCGTGGCGCTTCTGCTCCTCCGGCTCGTGGTCGAGCGTGCTCGTCCCGTCGTCGACCCGACCGAGCCGCTGCGTCGCTCCGGTGCGGAAGAGGAGCTGTTCCGCGAGCGTCGTCTTGCCGGAGCCGGCGTGTCCGGCGAGGACGACGCTCCGAAGGTGGGGGAGGTCAACGCTCTTCGTCGTCATCGACTCGTCTGTCCTCTCGTGGTGGGCGGTGGAGGGGGACGGTGCGGGGACGCGTGCAGGGGCGGGCGAGGCCGTCCGAGCATCATAGTCGCGTATACTCCCGGGCGATGTCCGGTCACTCCAAGTGGTCTCAGATCAAGCGCCAGAAGGGCGTCAATGACGTCAAGCGCGGCGCGGTCTTCACCAAGGTCGCCCGGGAGATCGCGATCGCGGCCCGGGCCGGTGGCGGCGATCCAGACGGCAATTTTCGGCTTCGCCTCGCGATCGAGAAGGCACGCTCCGTCAACATGCCGGCGGACAACATCAAGCGGGCGATCGAGCGCGCGGCGGGGGCCGGGGAGAGTGACCAGTTCGAGGAGATCGTCTACGAGGGCTACGGCCCCGGCGGCGTGGCGATCCTCGTCGAAGCAGCGACGGACAACCGGAACCGGACGGCGGCCGAAGTCCGCTCCCGGTTCGCCAAGTCGGGCGGCCAGCTCGCCGCGTCGGGCGCCGTCGCCTGGCAGTTCGAGGCACGCGGGCTCATCACCGTCGCCCGCTCCTCGGGGATCGACGCGGACGCGGTCGTCCTCGCCGCGATCGACGCCGGGGCGGCGGACGTCGACACGGAGGCGGACCCGCTCGAGATCTACACGGACCCGGGCGACCTCGAGGCTGTCCGGCGCGCCCTCGACGGGGCAGGGATCCCGGTGGACCAGGCCGAGTCGGCCATGATCGCCCGGCAGACCGTCGAGCTCGACGCCTCGAAGGCGCGCCAGGCCCTCCGGCTCGTCGAGGAGCTCGAGGATCTCGAGGACGTCCAGCGGGTGACCGCGAACTTCGACATTCCGGAGGAAGTCTTCGCCGAGGTCGCCGGGTGACGGTCGCCGCCGTGGGGTCGCCGCGATGATCGTCCTCGGCATCGACCCTGGCACCGCCGCCCTCGGCTACGGCGTCGTGGAGCGGACGGGCGGTCGCCTTCGCGCGGTCGACGACGGCTGCATCTCGACGAGCCCGTCCGACCCGCTGCCGGAACGCCTCCTCCAGATCCATACGGCCGTCCGCGATCTCATCGCGACCCACCGACCGGCGCTCCTTGCCGTCGAGCGGCTCTTCTTCAGCCGGAACGCACAGACGGCCTTCGCCGTGGGCCAGGCACGCGGTGTGGTCCTGCTCGCAGCGGCGGAGGCGGATGTGGCGGTCCGCGAGGCCACGCCGAGCGAGGTGAAGTCGGCCGTGGCCGGCCACGGCGGTGCCGACAAGGAGCAGGTCGCGCGGATGGTCGCGATCATCCTCGGGCTCGACGCACCGCCGCGACCCGACGACGCGGCGGACGCGCTCGCCATCGCGATCTGGGCGGCGAACCGGGAGCGCGCCGGTGAGATGCTCCAGTCGGCGGTCCTCGACCGGGCCGCGGTCGCGCCGCTCGCCGGTGGGAGCACCCCGTACGAGCGTGCCGTCCGAGAGGCGCTCGGTGCCGAACGGATCGCCGCCGCGTCCAGATCAGGACGGAACGGCGGACGGTGATCGCCTCCGTCGAGGGGATCGTCGGGACGGTCGGCCTCGATTCCGTCGTCATCGACGTCGGGGGCGTCGGCTACCGGGTGTACGCGGCTCCGGCTGTTCTCGTCGCCGCACGCCCGGGTGCGCGGCTCCGACTCCACACGCATCACCTCGTCGCGGAGGACCGCCAGGCGCTGTTCGGATTCGCGACCTCCGAGGAGCTCGGCTTCTTCCACCTCCTCCTCACCGTCACCGGCGTGGGTCCGAAAGTCGCCCTCGCGATCGTCGGCAGTCGGCCGGTCGCGGACCTCCAGCTCGCCATCCTCCAGCAGGATCAGGCCGCCCTCACCGCCATACCCGGGATCGGCAGGAAGCTCGCCGAACGGGTCGTCTTCGAACTCAAGGAGAAGGTCGCCGCTGCGGGGACCGCCGCAGGCGGCGGTACGGGCGGCGGCGAGACGGAGGTGGTCGCGGCGCTCCAGGCGCTCGGCTATTCCGCGATCGAGGCCCGCGAGGCTTCCCGCGCCGCCGGCGCGGATCTCACGAACGGCGACAGTCTCGAGGATCGCGTGAAGGCCGCCCTGCGGACCCTGCTCCGCGACTGAGGCCGGCCGCCGGGCTTAGAACGGACGTGCTAAATGACGCGGGCCGTGATATCCTCGCCGGGATGACGGACGACGCGTCGCAGGTCCTCGCCGCACAGCTCCTCGACGAGGCGGATCTCGCCGTCGAGGGCTCACTCCGGCCCCACACGCTCGGCGAGTACATCGGCCAACGCGAGGTGAAAGGCAACCTCTCGATCCTCCTCACTGCGGCACGCGGCAGGGGAGAGGCGGCGGACCATGTGCTCCTCTACGGACCGCCGGGCCTCGGCAAGACGACCCTCGCGACGATCGTCGCCCGAGAGCTCGGGGTGAACATCCGCTACACCAGTGGGCCGGCGATCGAGCGTGCCGGAGATCTGGCGGCGATCCTCACCGCGCTCGACGAGCGCGACGTCCTCTTCATCGACGAGATCCATCGGCTCAATCGGGCCGTCGAGGAGATCCTCTATCCGGCGATGGAGGACTACGCCCTGGACGTCATGATCGGCAAGGGGCCCTCCGCCCGATCGCTGCGGCTCAGCCTCAAGCCGTTCACCGTCGTCGGCGCGACGACGCGGGCCGGCCGTATCAGCGCTCCGCTCCGCGACCGCTTCGGGGCCACGTACCGGCTCGACTTCTACGACGAGACGGACCTGACCGCGATCGTCGTGCGGTCGGCCGGGATCCTCGGCGTGGAGATCGCTCCGGACGCCTCGGCCGCCATCGCACGACGCGGGCGCGGGACGCCGCGGATCGTCAATCGGCTCCTCAAGCGTGTCCGCGATCACGCCCAGGTCCACGGCACCGGCGCCGTCACGAGGGCTTCGGCGGAGGAGGCCATGCGCCGGATGGAGATCGACGAGGAGGGCCTCGATTCCACCGACCGCAAGCTCCTCTCCGCGATCATCCAGAAGTTCGGATCCGGACCGGTCGGCGTGCAGGCCCTGGCGGCGGTCCTGTCCGAGGAGGTCGAGACGATCGAGGACGTCTACGAGCCGTTCCTCCTCCGGCTCGCCTTCATCGATCGCACTCCCCAGGGCAGGATCGCGACGGAGGCGGCGCGCCAGCATCTCGCGTCGCTCGGCTACGAGATCCCGCCACCCCGGCGACCCGAGCCGGGGATCTCGTCGCTGTGGGATGGGTCGGTCGTAGATGAAGCCGTGGTACGGGACGGGGACGCGTGACCGGCGCGGCACGGTTCGATGTCATCGTCCCACCGCCGACGGACGGCACGACGCGCGCCCGCCTCGGGCGACTCAGCCTCCCGCACGGCATCGTCGAGAGCCCGCAGTTCATGCCGGTCGGAACGAACGCGACGGTGAAGGGCCTCCACCCGGCGGATCTCGTCGAGGTCGGTGCATCGATCGTCCTCGCGAACACCTACCACCTGTATCTCCGCCCCGGCCACGAACGGATCGCCCGCCTCGGCGGCCTCCATCGGTTCATGGCGTGGGACCGCCCGATCCTCACCGACTCGGGCGGCTTCCAGGTCGTCTCGCTCGGCGACCTGCGGATCGTCGACGACGACGGGGTGACGTTCCGCAGTCACCTCGATGGGTCGGTCCACCGGTTCACCCCGGAGCTCGCGATCGGCGTCCAGCAGGCGCTCGGTGCGGACGTCGCCGTCGCCTTCGATCAGCCGGTGCCGCCGTCCTCGCCGCGCCCGGTCGTCGCCGAGGCGACAGAACGGACCGCCCGCTGGGCCGAGCGATCGTATCGAGCCCACGATCGAGCGGACCAGGCGCTCTTCGGGATCGTCCAGGGTGGACTGGAACCCGACCTTCGGGCGGCTTCCGTGGCGGCGATCGCAGGCCTGCCGTTCGACGGCCTGTGCATCGGCGGGCTCGCCGGCGACGAGACGGCCGAACAGCGCGAGGCGACGCTCGATATCACGGTCGACCTGCTCGCCGCGGATCCCCGGCCGCGCTACCTCATGGGCCTCGGGTCGCCGGCGGACATCCTCGAGGCGGTCCACCGCGGCGTTGACCTGTTCGATTCGGTCCTCCCCGCGCGCGTCGCCCGGAACGGCCAGCTGTGGGTCCCCGGCGGTCACCTCAACATCCGGAACGCCCGCTACCTCGACGACCCGGAGCCGGTCCAGGCGGACTGTCCGTGCCTCGCCTGTCGCGGCTTCTCACGCGCCTACCTCGCCCATCTCTTCCGGGCCCGCGAGCTCCTCGCCTACCGCCTCGCGACTTGTCACAACCTCACCTTCACCCTAGACTTCCTCGCGAGGATCCGCACCGCGCTCAGATCCGGCACCTTCCCGGCGGCACTCCCCGAGCTTCGGCTGCGCGCCGGCAGGATGAGCGGCAGTGAAGTCGCGGTGCAGTCCGCGTGAATGCCCCGTCCGTACCATCCAGCAGCCGATGTGGAGGAGCAGCAGATGGGTTCACGAGATCGCCCCTCCAGGGAAGCGAAGAAGAAGCCGAAGGACAGCGGCGCGAAGCAGAAGCTCCAACCGCTCCTCGAGCCACCGCAGAACGTCGAGCTCATCCGCAAGGAGCGGAAGCCGCGGACGCCGCGCGAGGAGTCGGACGAGAGCTGAGCAAACGGCCGCACCGCCGTCGGCGATCACCCGCCGGGACACCACAGGAGCGAGGATCACGATGGCGATGACAGGCGAGCGCGGCGTGGACGAACGGACCCTCGATCGAGCGACGGCCGAACGCGGGCGAGCCGTGGATGCAGCGATCCTCGCGATCGAGAAGCAGTTCGGTCGCGGTTCGATCATGAAGCTCGGCTCGGCCGAACGGCAGCAGGTCGACACGATCCCGACCGGATCGATCGCCCTTGACCTTGCGCTCGGTGTCGGCGGCATCCCGCGCGGGCGGATCACGGAGATCTTCGGCCCGGAGTCGTCCGGGAAGACGACGGTCTGCCAGCATGTCCTCGCCGAGGCGCAGCGTCGGGGCGGCGTCGTCGCCTTCATCGACGTCGAACATGCCCTCGACCCGGGCTACGCGCGGGCGTGCGGTGTCAACGTCGACGAGCTCCTCGTGAGCCAGCCGGACACCGGGGAGCAGGCGCTCGAGATCACGGAGACACTCATCCGCTCGGGCGGGATCGACTGCGTCGTCCTCGACTCGGTCGCCGCACTCGTGCCGCGCGCGGAGATCGAGGGCGAGATGGGCGACAGCTTCGTCGGCATCCAGGCCCGCCTCATGAGTCAGGCACTTCGCAAGCTCACCGGCGCCGTCTCGAGGAGCAACACCGCCCTGGTGTTCACGAATCAGCTCCGCGAGAAGATCGGGGTGATGTTCGGCAATCCGGAGATCACGCCAGGCGGACGGGCGCTGAAGTTCTACGCGAGCGTTCGGCTCGACATCCGGCGCATCGAGACGATCAAGTCGGGCACCGAGTCGATCGGCAACCGCGTCCGAGTGAAGGTCGTGAAGAACAAGGTGGCACCGCCCTTCCGCGTCGCGGAGTTCGACGTCATGTACGGCGAGGGCATCTCCCGGGAAGGGGGCCTCCTCGATGTCGGTGTGGCGATGGACGTCGTGACGAAGACCGGCGCGTGGTTCACGTTCGGCGAGTCTCGCCTCGGGCAGGGTCGTGAGGCGGCGAAGGAATTCCTCAAGGCGAACGCGGAGATCGTCGCCGAGGTCGAACGGCAGATCCGGACGAAGATGTCGACCGTCACGGTCCCGGTCGAGGGGATCGAAGAGGCCGAGTGACCGCTCCGCGATGAGCGGCCGCGACGGTCCGGGCAGCGAGCGACGGCAGCGGCCCTCGCCGACCGAACGGCGCGCCCTCAGGACGGAGGAGACAGACCCGGAGATCGTCCTCGCTGCCGCGGTGCGGTTCCTCGAGACCCGCCCGCGCTCGGTCGCGGAGGTACGCCGCCGTCTCCGCACGGCCGGCTATCCAAGTCCGCTCATCGAGGGCGCGGTCGGGCGGCTCCTGGATCTCGGCTATCTCGACGACGCGTCCTTCGCGCGGGCCTGGGTCGAGTCCCGCGATCGGGCCCGCCCGCGCGGCGAGCGGGCGCTCCGGGCGGAGCTCGGACAGAAGGGCGTCGGGCGCGATGTCGCGGATGCGATCCTCGCCGACCGAAGGAGCGGGGACGCGGACCCGCCGTCCGGTGGCGGGTCTGCCGAGCCTGAGGAGCGCTCAGCGGACGAGGCCGCGGCGGCGCGACTGCTCGAGCGCAGGTCTCGCACCCTCGATCGGATCCCGGACGTCCGGGTGCGCCGCCAGCGGGCGTATGCGCTGCTGGCGCGGAACGGGTTCGATCCGTCCGTGAGCGCCCGCGTGGCCGCCCGCCATGTCGATCGCGAACTCGGGGACGTCGCGACGCCAGTGACCCGGTTTGACCCTCCGTCCGACGGGCCCTAGGCTACGCGGCAGAGGATCGTGCGTCACCTCGGGTGACGCGGAGTGCCCATCGCGACTCGTTCATGGCCACGGGGACCCGATCCCCGGTCTCGCCGGCGACGGCGAGCTGCCCACGAACGGGTCCGACCTGAACCGTTTTGACGCGTCCGGCGTGATCCGTCGGATGGGAGGACCGGATCGATGGTTGATCTGACCGTCGCCGCCGCCGTGGCCGTCGTGGCCGTCGGCGCCGGCGCTGCCGCTGGATTCGTCCTTCGGGGCATGCGCGCGAGCGCCCGCATGAAGCAGGCCGAGGAGAAGGCCGCACTCATCATCGAGAAGGCGTACAACCAGCAGAAGGATCTCATCCTCGAGGCGAAGGACGAGAAGCTTCGACTCCAGCGCGAGGCGGAGGACGAGGCGCGAGCGAAACGCTCCGAGCTCGCCAACCTCGAACGCCGGCTCCTCCAGCGCGACGACCAGCTCGACCAGCGCGGCGACATGCTCGAGCAGCGCGATCGCAAGCTCATCGATCGCGAGCGCGAGATCGAGCGCGCGCGGGAGGAGGTCGCCCGCGCGCACGCCGAGCAGGTTGCCGCGCTCGAACGAGTGAGCGGCATGTCCGGTGAGGACGCCAAGGCCATCCTGCTCGATGCAGTCCGCGAGGAGGCCGAGCATGACGCCGTCCGCATCGCCCGGGCGATCGAACGGGCCGCTCGAGACGAGGCCCAGGACAAGGCCCGTGATGTCATCGTCACGGCCATACAACGGATCGCCGCCGACCATACGGCCGAGCACACGGTGAGCGTCATCCACCTCCCGAGCGACGAGATGAAGGGCCGGATCATCGGTCGTGAGGGCCGCAACATCCGGGCGCTCGAACAGGCGACGGGCGTCGACCTCATCATCGACGACACGCCCGAGACGGTCGTCATCTCGGGCTTCGACCCGGTCCGCCGCGAGATCGCCCGGATCGCCATCACGAAACTCGTCAGCGACGGCCGGATCCACCCCGGACGCATCGAGGAGGTCGTCGCCAAGGCCCGGGCGGAGGTCGATCTCGTGATCCGCCAGGCCGGCGAACAGGCGGCCTACGAGGCGGGCGTCCCGGGTCTCCCGCCGGAGATCGTCAAGCTCCTCGGGCGCCTCAAATACCGCACGAGCTACGGCCAGAACGTCCTCAACCACGTCGTCGAGACGAGCCGTCTGGCGGCGATCATCGCGGCCGAGGTGGGGGCCGACATCCAGATCGCGAAGATGGGCGGCCTCCTCCACGACATCGGCAAGGCGGTCGACCATGAGGTCGAGGGTCCCCACGCGGCGATCGGCGCCCAGATCGCGCAGCGACACAACCTGCCGATGAAGGTCGTCAACGGCATCGCCGCTCACCACCAGGAAGTCGAATACGCCTGTATCGAGGCCCCGATCGTGCAGATCGCGGATGCGATCAGCGCCTCGCGGCCGGGCGCGCGGGGTGAGGCGATGGATACCTACGTGAAGCGGCTTGAGGATCTCCAGGCGATCGCCGCGAGCTTCGCCGGTGTCGAGCGCTCGTTCGCGGTCCAGGCGGGTCGCGAGGTCCGCATCCTCGTTCGACCTGAGGAGATCGACGATCTGGCGTCGATGCGCCTCGCCCGCGACATCGTCCGCAAGATCGAGGAGACGCTCACCTATCCAGGTCAGATCAGGGTGACGGTCATCCGCGAGACGCGGGCCGTGGAGTACGCGAAGTAGCACCGCCGCCCGGCAGGACGGTCCAGGTTGGCCGGACCGTCCTCGGCAACCCGGCGAACGCGGGCCTGCCCCGGCCGCACGGGGCGTGTCGGGTCCTCATGATCGGCGACATCATCGGCAAGCCCGGACGCCTCGCCGTCGAGGCCACCCTGCCGGACCTCCGAACCGAGCGGGGGGTCGACTTCGTCACGGCCAACGGCGAGAACGTCGCGGGCGGCATGGGCCTGACCGCATCGACCGCCGAGGCGCTTCTCGGCGCCGGGGTGGACGTCATCACCTCCGGCAATCACATCTGGGACAAGAAGGAGATCTACCCGGTCCTCGAGCGCAGCGATCGGATCCTCCGGCCACACAATTACGGAACGCACGATGTGCCCGGTCGGGGCTGGGTGACCCACGCCGGGCTCGACGGCTCGGAGATCGCCGTGATCAACCTCCAGGGGCGGACGTACATGGCGCAGATCGAGAACCCGTTCACCGATGCCGACGATCTTCTCGACGGCGCCTCCGAACCGCTCCCGCCGATCCGCCTCGTCGACTTTCACTGCGAGCTCACCTCCGAGAAGAACGCCCTCGGGCTGTATCTCGACGGCCGGGTGAGCGCGGTCGTCGGGACGCATACCCACGTCGTCACCGGCGATGAGCGGATCCTCCCGGGCGGCACGGCCTACCAGACGGACCTGGGGATGACCGGCCCGCTGTGGAGCGTCATCGGCTTCGCCCCCTCGACGGTCCTGCCGCGGTTCATCAACGCCCTCCCGACCCGGTTCGAGGTCGGCGACGGAGCGGTGATCTTCAATGCCACGCAGATCGACATCGACCCGGCGACCGGGCGCGCCCTCGCGATCGAGCGGGTCCAGCGCCTCGTCGAGGTCTGAGGCCGTGGTCCGCAGCCGTCACGATCGCGGAACGCCGGTCGTTCCACCCCGGCCGTCGCTCGTCGATCTCCACAGCCACACGACGCGGTCCGATGGGACCGTGGAGCCGGCGGAGCTCGTCCGGGCGGCGGCCGCGGCCGGCGTGCGGATCCTCGCCATCACCGACCACGACAACCTCGCCGCGCCGCGCGAACTGCTCGCCGATCCACGGGGCCTGGCGGCGGGATTCGAGCTCGTCCCCGGCCTGGAGATCAACACCGTGGTGGACGGCGGCGGGCCACGGTGGGGCGGTGAACTCCACGTCCTCGGCCTCGGCGTCGACCCGGGCGACGACGCATTCGAGGCGATTCTCGCCGCACAGCGGGACCGTCGACGCGAACGGTTCGTCCGGACGCTCGATCGACTGCGAGCCGCCGGGATGCCGCTCGACGACCTCGTTGCGGCGTTGCCACCGGACGAGCGGACGGCGCTCGGCAGGCCGACGGTCGCCCGGCTCCTCGTCGCGAAGGGCCACGCCCGAAGCGTCCAGGACGCCTTCGAGCGGATCGTCGGCGCCGGCATGCCGGGTTACGTTCCGCGCGACGGGATCGGGCCGGCCGCTGCGATCGCCGCGATCCGGGCGGCGGGCGGCCTCCCGGTCCTCGCCCACACGGCGGACGCGGCGGAGCGCCGACCCCGGATCGAGGAGCTTCGCGCACTCGGGCTCGGCGGCCTCGAGGTCCACTACCGCCGCTACGACGCCGAGACGGTCGCCTCCGTGGCGGCGGTGGCGACGGCCCTCCGCCTCGTTCCGACCGGTGGCAGCGATTTCCACGGCGACGGTGAGACATATGCCGAGGCCCACGCGGCGATCTGGGTCCCCGTCGACGATCTCGACGCGTTGCACGCGGCCCTCGAGGAGCGGGCCTACATCGACGAGGCGCGGACCGTCACTGCGTGGGGCGGACGATGACCATTCGCGCGCTGCCGGTCCTCGACGTCCCGGTCCCACCGGTTCCGACGTCGCCGCGGGCGCCCGCCGCGCCCGGCGACGAGCGGCTCACCGAATACCGACCGGAGTCGCTCTCGCTGCCGGCGTTCAGCATCTGGACCCTCGGCTGCCAGATGAATCGGAGCGACTCGGAGGAGATGGCGGGTCGCCTCCTCGGCGCCGGGTGCCCCGAGGCACCGTCTCTCGAATCGGCCGACCTCATCGTCATCAACACGTGCGCCATCCGCGAGGCGGCGGAACAGAAGGTGATCGGCCGCCAGGGCGCCCTCCAGCGGCTGCGGGCCGCGAACCCCGGACTTCGGGTCGTCCTCACCGGCTGCGCAGTCCGCGAGGCGGATCGCGCCGGTCTCGCGCGCCGCTATCCGGCGGTCGACCTGTTCCTTCGGCCCGACGAGGAACCGGAGCTCCTCGAGCGCCTCGGCCTCGCCTCCGCGCAGGCGCCGATCGGCACGACCGGGACCACCGGCATCGTCGGCCAGGCCCTCGTGGGGATCGCCGATGGCTTGCCGGCAACCCGAGCCACGGCCGTCGCCGGGGGCACGATCGCGCGTGGATCGACGATGAGCGCCTGGCTCCCGATCGTCTACGGCTGCGACAAGACCTGCACCTACTGCATCGTCCCGTTCAGTCGCGGGCCCGAGCGGAGTCGACCGTTCGACGACATCGTCGCCGAGGCGGGCGCCCTCGCCGCGGCCGGTTATCGCGAGGTGACCCTCCTCGGCCAGAACGTCAATTCGTACGGCCACGACCTGCCGCCCGAGCCGCGATTCGGCCACATCGCGACCGAGCGGACGACGGGCCGCCGGGTGGACCTCCACGGCCGCCCGGATCTCGCCGAGCTCATCCGCACCATCGATCACCTGCGGACCGCCGATGGCGCGCCGGCGATCCCGCGCCTCCGGTTCGTCACCTCCCACCCGTGGGACCTCTCCGACCGCCTCGTCGCCGCGCTCGCCGAGTGTTCGACCGTCTGCGAGCATCTCCACCTGCCGGTCCAGTCCGGCTCGGATCCGGTCCTCCGGCGGATGGGCCGGCAGTACACGACCGAACACTACCTCGAACGGCTCGCCGCGATCAGGGCGGCGGTCCCGGGCATCGCCGTGAGCACGGACGTCATCGTCGGCTTCTGCGGCGAGACCGAGCTGCAGTTCGAGGAGACACTCGATCTCCTCCGTCGAGTCCGCTACGACCAGGTCTTCGCGGCGGCCTTCTCACCGCGCCCCGGAACGCCGGCGGCGCACCTTGCGGACGACGTCCCTGCGGTGGAGAAGCGACGCCGCCTCAACGTCCTCCTCGAGCTCCAGGAGTCGATCGGGCTGGAGCGCAATCGGGCCCTCGTCGGCCGCACGCTCGACGTCCTCATCGATCGCGTCACGCCACCACGGTCGCACGATCACGACGAGCCGCCGGGGGAGGGGAGGGCGGAGGAGAGCGACCCGTCGCTCGCCGGTCGGACTCGCGGCAACAAGCTCGTCCACGTTCGCGGCGACAGCACGCTCATCGGGCGGATCGTCGAGGTGCGGATCGAGCACGCCGGCCCGTACGCGCTGCGGGGGTCGCTCACACGGACCTGACGGCCGCCGGAACCGAGGCGTCGCCGGCGGTCTCACGCACGTCGGCCCCGCCGCTCCTCGTCATCGTCGGTGCGACGGCGACCGGCAAGACCGGGCTCTCGCTCGACATCGCCGACCGCCTCACGGCGCAGGGCGGGTGCGTCGAGATCGTGTCCGCGGACTCGCGCCAGGTGTACCGCGGCCTCGACATCGGAACGGCGAAGGTCGGGGCTGCGGACCGCGCCCGGATCCGTCACCACGGTCTCGACCTCGTCGACCCCGATGCGCCGTTCTCCCTCTCGACCTACGTGGATGCCGTGACAGCGGCGCTGGCCGGGATCGCCGCGCGGGGCGGCGTCGCGATCCTCGTCGGCGGGACGGGGCTGTACCTCCGTGCGGTGGCCCGCGGTATCCCGACCGCCGAACTGCCCGCGGATCCGAGCGTCCGCGCGGAGATCGAACGATCGATCGCCACGGCCGGGCTCGCCACGGCGGTCGCGCGACTCAGCGCGCTCGCCCCGACGCTCGCCGCGCGGACCGATCCACGGAATCCGCGCCGGGTCGCCCGAGCCCTCGAGATCGCCACACTCCAGGGCGACCGACCACTGCCGGCGCCGCGCGGCTATCCGGGACCCGTGGCCTGGCTCGGACTGGCCCTTGAGACGGACCGCCACCGGCGCTGGATCGCGGCTCGCGCGCGCGGCCAGTTCGAGGGCGGACTCCTCGCCGAGGCGGCCGACCTCCGGACGCGCTTCGAGCCCGGGCTCCGGGCCTTCAGTGCGATCGGCTATCGAGAGGCGTGGGGCGTCCTCGACGGCGTCCTCTCGAAGGAGGAGGCGGTCGATCTCGACGCCCGCCGCAACGTCGCCTTCGCCGCACGACAGCGGACGTGGTTCCGTCGCGAGCCAGATGTCGAGTGGCGCGACGCGTCGGATCCGGCGGCTGCTCTCGCCGCGGGTCTCGCGCTCGTCGCCACGCTCATCGAACGTTCACCCTCGCGCGGTCGGGGGCCCTCGTGAGCATCCCGCGGACGGCCGGGTATCCTCACGTCATGCCGCGCAGCCAGCTTATCGATGTCGCCGCTCCCGCCGAGAAGGCCTTCCTCGTCGCCGTCGATGCCGGCGACGACAGTGGCTGGAGCGCAGAGGACTCGCTCGCCGAGCTTGCCAGCCTCGCCGTGACCGCCGGGGCGGTCGTCGTGGGCGCGGAGTGGCAGAACCGGCGCCACATCGATCCGAACTGGTACGTCGGCCGCGGCAAGGCGGAGGAGCTCCTCGCCGCGAAGAGCGAGACCGGGTTCGATCTCCTCGTCGCCGACGATGAGCTGAGTCCAGCCCAGCAGAAGGCGCTCGAAGGCCTGCTCGATGTCAAGGTCATCGACCGGAGCCGGCTCATCCTCGACATCTTCGCCCAGCACGCCCAGACCCACGAGGGCCGGCTCCAGGTCGAGCTCGCCCAGCTCGAGTACCAGCTGCCGCGACTGACCCGCCTGTGGACGCACCTGAGCCGGACCGGCGGCGGGATCGGGACGCGTGGTCCCGGTGAGAGCCAGCTCGAGACGGACCGGCGGATCATCCGCGATCGGATCAAGCGCATGAAGGAGCGGGTCGAGCAGGTCCGCCAGCAGCGCTCGACTGCTGCGCGGGGCCGGGATCGCCGGCTCTGGCCGACCGTCGGCATCGTCGGCTACACGAACGCCGGGAAGTCGACGCTCCTCAACGCCCTCGTGGGCTCGGAGGTCGCGAAGGCGGAGGACAGGCTCTTCGCGACGCTCGACCCGACGAGCCGGCAGGTCCGCCTCGGAGAGGGCCAGACGGCCATCGTCACCGACACCGTCGGCTTCATCCACAAGCTCCCGCACCAGTTCGTCGACGCGTTCCGGGCGACCCTCGAGGAGGTGACCAGGGCAGACGTCCTCCTCGAGGTCGTCGACGCGTCCGACCGCCATGCGATCGAACATCGGGCCACGGTGCGGGCCGTCCTCGCCGAGCTCGGGGCGGGGGAGAAACCTCGACTTGTCGTCTACAACAAGGTGGACCTCGTCGAGGCACTGGCCCGCGACGGCACCGCGCCGGCGCCAGTCGTCGGCGGTTCGGTCGCGATCAGTGCCCGGTCGGGCTTCGGCCTCGAGGCGTTGCGAGCCGAGCTCTCGGCGCTCCTTGCGACGCTGTGGGTCGAGCTCGACGTCGCCGTCCCCTACGCCGCCGGCGAACTGCTTGCCCGGGTCCGCGAACGGGCGACGGTGGAGCTCGACTACCGGGAACGCGACGTCCGGGTCCACGGCCGGATGGCGCCGTCCCTCGCCGGAGAGCTCACGTCCGTCGCCGAACGGTGGGCCGCGACGCTCGACGGTGATGCTGCGCTGGACGCCGACCTTCCGTCGCGCAACGGACGCGGATGACACCGCCGGGTGGCTGGCTTCGGCGGGCCGGCGCCGGCCACGCCGAGGATGGATCGCTCCTCCTCTGGTCCGTCGCCGAAGGCGATCGCGGCCGGCGATGGCGGTCCGTGGCGCCGGCCGCGGCCGGGATCGGCGCGGCGCTTCTCTTCGAGGTGACGCGGGGCGGGCGTCCCCTCCGGGTCGAGTATTCGACCACGGCCGGGATGCTCACCCTGCATCCCTCCGGCGACGAGCGGACACTCCATGGGAACGTCGTCTACGCCGCCGGTGTCCGCCCGGTCAGCGTGCGCTGGAGTCCGGAGTCCGCGATCGATGTCGACGGTTCGCCGATCCCCACCGCGGCGATGGTGGAACGCCTCGCGCGGACGGTCGCCGTGGGGGAGGGGGAGACGGTGCCGATCATCGTTGTCGACGCCGCCCTCGACGTCCAGATCTCGAGCCGCCTCGTCCGTCGTGTCGCCGAGCGACGCTGGCTGATCGCAGACCTCGGCGCCCGACGAGAGTGGGCGATCGAGCTCGACGAGCGCGGGATCCCGGTGCTCGATGGCGGGGTGGAGTGGCCGCTCGAGACCTGACGGGCCACGATCGGCGTCAGTCGCGGGCGCTGCCAGGCCGATGTGGACGGCCGTCGTGGACAGGACGTGGACAAGGCCGTCGAATCCGCTCGACCTTTCCCGAAACTCGTGGATAACCCTCTCGACCGCCGTCCCGCCCGTCGCATATCGTAGGTCTTGCCCGAAGGGGCCGTGACGGATCGAAGTGAAGGCGCAGGTACTTGTATCAGCGTCGGAGCTCCGGACCGGGGTCGTCGGAACCAGACCGCAGGTGCTTGCATCGGTGGCGCTGGGCTGGCAGCCGATCGGTTCCTTCGGGCGTTTGGATTCCCGCCGCCCGACCGCCGCGCCACCGCTCCCTGTGGGAGGTGCGTTGTAGTATGCAACGACATCATGCGGAGGTGCGGCGATGATGACCGTTCCGGAAGCCGCCCGTCGGGCGCAACGCAACCCGGAGACCATCCGCCGATGGATCCGGGAGGGCCGTCTGCGTGCGACGAAGGTCGGGACGCAGCACGTGCTCGACGAGAAGGACCTCGACGAAGTCCTTGGCCGGTTCGCCGACACGGTCGACCTGCCGGCCGAGTCGTCGTCGATGCGAGCGTGATCCTCCAGGTCAGCATAGCCGGCGGCGCACTGGGTCCCTTGGCAGGGCACGACATGATCGCTGGGCTGGGCCAAGTCGTACGACGCCGAGTACGTCGTCCTGGCGCAGATCCACGACGCACCGCTCCTGACGATCGACGAGCGCATGCGGCGCGGTGCCGGCCATGTCGTGGCGATGCCGACCCCGCAGGAGCTCGTCGGGCGCTGATGGCCGGGAGAGACCTTCCCAACTACTTCCGATAAGGTAAGTTATGTCGCCACCATGGCCGACCGAACGGGTTTGCGGGTCATGTGGTCGGCGACCGACCGTGCGTGTCTGGTAGCGAGAGGACCACGACACCCACGGCGCGCGCCGCGACCGCCAGAGCAGGGTCCGATGTCGCGAGCGGCTCGTTCAACGACATCGCGCTCGCGAGAGCAACGCAATCCGCCATCGAGAGCGGGCTCAGCCGCCGATCGTAGAACCGTGCGTGAAGTCGCCCAGCCTCCAGGCCGAGGTCACCGTCCACCGGGACGACCTGCAGACCTCCGGCGTCAAGCAGCTGGAGCGCCGCTCGGACCTCATCCGGCGCCTGCCCGAACACCCGGGTCATCACGTCCACGATCTCCGCGAGGTTGATCGCGCTGATCCACGAGCCGCGCGTCGGGTCACGCAGCTCGTCTTCGACGGCCCCAGCCGCCGGTTCGTCCAGCAGCAGCGCGATGATCGCCTGTGCATCGAAGACCGTCAGCGCCGTGTTCCCCTGCGCTTGGCGTCTGCCTCCGCCTCTTCTTCACGAGAGCTCTTTCGAACGTCATCCGATGTGGTACCAGGCGCGCCTGAACGCATGGCCAACGAGCCGCGTGCGGCGGCGAGCGGATCGTCCGGGATCGGGCGTAACACCAGTTCATTCCCCCGGTCGTCGATGAACAGTCGACTCGTACGCCACCGATGCCGTACCTCGGCCGGGATCGAAACCTGCCCGCCCTTCGAGATGGTCGCGTGCTTCATGGGCGATACCATATCCCATGGGACAACACTGTAAAGCATGACAATGCTCGCAACTTATGATCGCACGGCCGCTGACGGGTCCTCTCGCTCACGCGGCAACCACCTTCATGACCTCGTCGCCGTAGTGGTTGATGACCTTGATCGCGATCTTGCCGGTCGAGGGGCGCGGGAACGGGCGCGACACCGTCGAGTTGACCGTCGCCCAGGCCTCGTCGCTGATGTCGACGCGGAGGGCGCGACGGAGCTTGTCGTAGGGGTCGTCGGCGCCGGTGAAGTAGGCGTGGCGGACGAAGAACGCGTCGCCGTCGTAGTTGGTGTCGAGGAACCAGGCGGCGATGTCGTCGACGGACGATGAGCGAAGCACGCCGGTCGTGGGGTCGTAGACGTCGAGGCCGCGGACCTCGACGCTGATCTGGTTGTCCCCCGCTGGGCGGACATCGATGTCGGGCTCGCCGAAGACCATGAAGGGGTTGCCGGTGCCGGTCTTCTTGGTCATGCCTGATCGCCACGAAGAAGGGCGCGCTTTCCGGCTTGGACGAACGCGTGGTCGAATGCAAGAGCCTCGTCGATTTTGAGGCGATCCATGATCACTAGCGAGATGCAGTCGGTCAGGGACCAGTCTTTGTCTGGCCTATCTGCGTACAGACCGATGGCGTCGTTCAGGACGTCACGCGTCTGAGGTTCCACGCGACTAGCAGGACTTGAGAGTAGAAGCCTAACCAGAGAGACCGCCGCAGAACGCGACGATTCGCCCCGGCGAGCGAACCAGTTGAGTACCTCGGCCAACACCGCATCCGTGGTGATGAGAACCACTGTCCGATCCTGCTCAATCAAGTCAGCGTAAGTGACCGCATCTTCGTGATGCTTGTCGCTCTTGCTAATCAGCGCAACGAAGTACTCCGTGTCCGCAAACACCATGCTCAATGCGGGTCCCCGTAAAGATAGTCATCGAGGAGTTCGCTAGCATCAGCAGGGAGTCCTTCGATGGACTTGGTCCGCCCGAGATCGGCGAGTGCTGCCCAGAGGGTTCGAGAGTCTTCAGGGCCGGGCTCGTCGATCCCGACGGTTCGGATTCGGGTTACCAAGGCCACACGGAAGGGTTGACCCGAGGCCTCATAGATAGCTCGGCCCGCGATCTCAACCGTTAGTGAGTCGTGATCCCGCAGGGCGGTCGTAATCTGACGCTCCTGAGCACTATTGAATGTTCCTGGCAGCTCTCGGCCGTCGTGATCGTGCAGGACGAACCGCCCATTCGCGACATCCGCCGCCATCACATGCCCTGTCACGTTGATTTCGTCCTCGTAGCGCCCGGGCACCAGCGCGGCAATCCGGTCTCGGACTTCGCCCGACACGACGGGCACGCCGGCTGTGTCATCCCACCGCTCGGGGCGGATCGAGAGCTCCTCAGCTGAACCAAGGGTTGTTCCGAGCGAGCCAAGGCGGCGAATCGAGGTAGCGGGCAGATCATCCGGTAACCGTTCGCCTCGGCTCGCGGCGATCACGCTACGAGAGGCTAAGTCGACAGCTGCAATTACTGACGCATAGATTGCGTCACGATCTTCCTCGGAGTCGAAGAGCGCGCCTTGCATCGCCTGAGTGGTCCGAGCCTCCAGCGGGACAGCGGAGCTCCCAACGTCGACGTGGTCGAAGCGGAGCTGCGTGGCTGTTTCGAAGCCTTTCGGCAAGCGAATGCGCGTCGGGTTGCCCTTCCGCCAGAGTGATCCAGCCAATTCGGTGAGCAATGCTTGAAATGCTTCAAGCTCCTCAAGATCGCTGATCCTAAGGGACCCGTCGAAACGGGAACCACGCAGTGCGAGGGTCACAACGCGGCGCCATGAATTGTCGCGTAACTCCATCAGCTCCTCCCGGTTCCGATTCGCGAAAGGTCGACGATTGTACCCGCGTACGTCGTTGCGTCAGACACCGAACACCTTCATGACCTCGTCGCCGTAGTGGTTGATCACCTTCACGGCGACCTTGCCCGTTGACGGACGCGGGAACGGCCGCGAGACGTTGGAGTTCACCGTGGCCCAGGCCTCGTCGCTGATGTCGACGCGGAGGGCGCGGCGGAGCTTGTCGTAGGGGTCGTCGGCGCCGGTGAAGTAGGCGTGACGGACGAAGAAGGCCTCGCCGTCGTAGTTGGTGTCGAGGAACCAGGCGGCGATGTCGTCGACGGACGACGAGCGCAGCACACCGGTGGTCGGGTCGTAGACGTCGAGGCCGCGGACTTCGACGCTGATCTGGCCGTCCCCCGCCGGGCGAACGTCGATGTCGGGCTCGCCGAAGACCATGAACAGGTTGCCGGTGCCGGTCTTCTTGAGGAGTTCGTCCCCCATCGCGAGGTCGGGGTTCATGCGGGCCTGGAGGATCGTGAGGCGGCCGAGCTGAGATGCCTCCTCCCCCGCCAGGGGATCGAACGCGAAGCCGCACACGACGAGGAGATCGGCGAACTTCACGGCCTCCTTGGCGGCGTCGCGGATGAGCTCCGGGCCAACGGTCCCGAACTCGGGGCCGATCGCGATCGCGACGGTCCTGGCCTGCCCGCTCACGGTGTCCTCCCCCACTCCCTGGACGAAGACGCCCGGGTACGGATCGAGGCGGGTAAACGTGAGGCGCTCCTCGCGCTTCGTGTTCTGGACGCCGGCCCGGCGGAGGTTGTCCAGGATGGTCGTCACGAAGGCGCCGGCATCGACGGACGGGATCGACTCGCCGGCGGCGGCATCCTCGGGTCCGGTGACGAGCACCCGATGGGGCGACAGGCTCTCGACGGTGAACGGACCCGACACGCGGACGATCTTCCGATCCTCGTAGGGCCGATCGAACAGGGTCTCGGTCTCGGCATGGCGGGCGATCGCCGCGTCGATCTCCTCGCGCGTCATGCCCTCGCGGATGTCCGGGTTCTGGGCGATCGACTTCAGGGTCACGTGCGGCACACGCTCGTACACGAAGCCGCGGCGGACGTCGTTGGTGGTCGCCGGGATCGGGCTCGGCGGCGCGTGGCCCGTGACGTCGGCTTCCTTGCGGATCCCGGCCTCCGAGTCCGCGAGGAGGTAGTACGGGTACTTCGCGGCCATCAGCCGCGACCGCGCGAGGGCGAGCGCGACGCGACTCGTGTCGATCGTGATCCAACGCCTGCCCCATTGCTCAGCGACGTACGCGGTCGTACCGGAACCACACGTCGGATCGAGGACCAAGTCGCCCGGGTCCGTTGTCATGAGCAAGCATCGAGCGACGGCGGCCGTGGCTGTTTGGACGGCGAAGATCTTGTCAGGATCCGTGCCAATGTCGGTCCAAACGTTGTTCAGGCCCATGACGGCAAAGTCGTCGAAATACCGGCGGTACCGAAGAGTCTGCGATGCAACGAGGAGCCGACCGGCGTGCGCAAGGCGCGTGAGCCCTTGGGGTGTCGTCTTCCAATGGCTGCCGGTCGGCGGCGTAAAGGTCCTGGCGCCGAACTCGAAACCCACCGACAACGCGTCACTGTGGCCCTGCGAGATCAAGTTGTCGGCCTGATATGCCCGTCCACCGCGCGGCATGGGAACGCGGCCCGTGACCTCGTCTTCAGTCATTGGGCGCGAGCTCCCGTCCGGGAATTGGATGAGACGATAGTGATCCCCTCCGGCCTCATCCAAGGTCTTCCGGTCGTAAAGAGCGCGGTATTTCACTCGTTCGAGGTCTCGAGCGTACCAGACGATCATGTCAGCTGACGAAGGGAGCGTGTTGGTCCGAGCAACCGGGCTGTTCAGGCCAGAGGTCTTTCGGTAGACGATCGTGTTCACGAAGTTCTGGGCCCCGAAGAGTTCATCCATGACCGACCGGACGAGATGTTCGTTTTCGACATTCATCTGGACGAACACCGACCCTGACTCGGTAAGCAGATCTCGCGCAGCCGAGAGCCGGTCGCGGAGGTACGCCAGATACGAGTGGATCCCGAGCTCCCACGTGTCGCGATAGGCGCGCACTTGCTCGGGCTGGCGCGTGAGGTCGGTGTCCTTACCGTCGCGGACGTCCCGTTTCCGCGTGGAGACCTGCCAGTTACTTCCGAATTTGATGCCGTAGGGCGGGTCGATGTAGATGGTCTGGACCTGGCCCTTGAGGCCCTCCTTCTCGGCGAGGCTCGTCATGACGAGGAGCGAGTCGCCGAGGATCATCCGGTTCGACCATTTGCCGGGGTGGCGGTAGAAGTCGACCTTCTCCTCGAACGTGAGGTTCGTGTACGGCGCGAAGAAGCCCAGCTGCTGCTCGGCGCGTCGGCCCTCGCTCTCGGCCCGGAGCTCCTCGACGAGCGCGAGCGGGTCGATCGTCTCCTGGATGTAGATCGGGACGGCCGGGACCTCGAGGTCGGCCGCGTCCTGCTCGTCCTTGCCCTTCCAGACGAGCTGCGGATCTCTGTCCGTGTCGCGGGGGTAGCGCACGATCGCGGGCCTCTTCTCCTCCGGGCGGGCGAACGACTCGAGCTCGGCGGTCGGGATGTTCGAGCGAGTGTCGCGGGGATGGTCGATCGCCCGCACCGGCGTCGCGGCCTTCGGGCGCATCTTCTCAGCCATCGCTCACCCGCGGGTCATCGGATTCAGCGGCTTGATCGACGGCGGCCCGCTGAATCGCGGCACGGATGTCCTTCATCAGGAGGACCAGGTGCAGCGGCTCGACGGGCGAAGGCTCAAACGCGGGGTCGATTCGCCGATAGAACGCCGCGGCGGTCGAGGACTCCGCGTGGACCAGGAGCGCTCGGATGCCGATTGTCCCGGCCGCGGTCGCGGCACGCTTCATCGCATCGCGCAGGACGGCACTGCCGAGCCCGCGGCCCTGTTCGGCAGTGTCGACCCCCAGGCGGGTCAGGATCACAACAGGGATTGGGTATCGGCCCGTACCGGCGGCAAGCCTGGCGGAGGCCGCCTCGGGCAGCATCGATCCCGCTGCGAGGGCGTGATAGGCCGCGACCTTTCGCTCGCCCACGCGACACGCGACGTAGACGCGCGCTGTGCCTGCCTGTTGGGCGATCAGTGCGTAGCGACGGAGCCAGATCGTCTGTTGATCGGACCCGCAGTCGAACGTCGATGTCTCATGGTCTGCGTGGAGAAGCTCGACGGGGGCGTATCGACTCACTCCAGGTCCTGAACGGACGGGCCAGCAAGGAATCGGGCGAGACCCTCGACCGGCTGGACAGGTCGATCCAGGAGCTCCACGAAGGCATCCCATTGCTCCGGGGACAGGACGAACGACGTGCGGTCGGCGAGCGTCTGTTGGGCGGCCAGCGTCGCGTGCTCGAGCACGAACGCGCTGGTGCTCACGCCGGACGCCTTGGCGGCCTGATCCAGCAGCCGTCGACGATCGGCTTCGAGTCGCAACTCGAGACGTTCCTCTTTGCGGCGGGTGGTTCGCGCCAGCGCCACGGTCAACTCCTTGTACGGCTAATGTACGTACTTTGCCGGTCGCCATGCCGCTTGTCAACCACACTCATTGGAGCTGCCGGCAACCTGGAGCGCGATGCGACGTGGGGTCATGGCGCGCCCGCCGACGTCGATGCCCGGACCAGGAACGTCTCCCGGATCAGATCGGCGGCGTTCTCCATGTGGGTGACCTCGAGGAACGCCCAGCGGCCGAGGCCACCCCAATGGTTCACCGCCGGCACCCACAGGTCGCGGGCCGCGGCGACCTTGGCCTGCTTCTCCTTCTTCGCCTCGCCGGAGACTTCGAGGAGCAGGGTCAGGAGATCGTCCGGGCCGGTCGAGTCGGCGTCCCGGAGTCGGATGAGGAAGTCCGGCACGTAGTTGGCTGCCCGGCCCTCGAACGTGTACGGGATCTTGAGGTTGAGGCCCTGGTTCTTCGCGTAGCTGACGACCTCGGGCATCGACTCGAGCTTCTGGGCGAGCTCCGACTCCCAGTTCGAGTCCTGGGCCACGGCGTTGATGTGGCTCTTCGTCGTCGCGAAGCAGGTCTTCGTCGTCTCGAAGACGACGTCGTCGGTCGAGCCGATCGGGTCGTACATCCGGAGGGTGGGGCTGAGGCGCGGCTCGCCGTACGTGCCCCTGGCGATCGCGCGGTGGATCCGCTCGGCAGCGGCGTGGCTCCACTCGGCGAGGAGCAGGAGCTGCGGGTAGGCGCCGTCGCCGAGGTACGGCACGACGCACTCGTCGATCCAGCGCCGGGTGATCGACGCCAGTTGCGGGAACAGCCAGGGCCGCTCGCCGCCGTCCTCGTCGCGGAAGAAGGTGTCGAGGGTCCGCTTGGCGACCGCGAACACGACGGTGTTGAGCCGCTGCTCACGGAGCGGCAGGTGGAGGAGGTTCATCTCGCCGACGATCGGGTCGAGCTGCGTCTCCGTGGGCACCTCGCGAGTCGAGAGCTCGAGGATGCTCGACGGATCGAAGGTCGCGGTGAGGCGCTCGGACGGCATCTCGAAGCGGTAGCTGACGACACGTGGGAACTCGATCCGGAGGTTCGCTCGCTCCGGCAGCGCGCGGACGGTGAGGATCGGCTTGGGCTTCCGCGGCGTGCCGGCCTCGGTCGTGCTGAGGAACGTGAACGGGACGCCGAGGACCTCCGCGTACTCCGGTTCGAACATGCCCTCGGGCGTCGGGTCGTAGTTCGCCCGACGGAGCGCGCGCCCGACGACCTGCTCGCAGAGGAGCTGGGTCCCGAACGCCCGGATGCCGAGGATGTGCGTCACCGTGTTGGCGTCCCAGCCCTCGGTGAGCATCGAGACCGACACGACGCAGCGGATCTCCGCGCCGAGGCGCCCGGGCTTGCCGACGGTGTTGAGGACTTCGCGGAGGATGTCCTCGTCCTCGATCTCGTCGGCGCTCCGCCCGGGAAAGCGGGTGACGTACTCCCGCCGGTACTCCTCGATCTCGCGAGCGGCGGCCTTCTTGAACGCCGGATCGAGGGCGTCGCCCCGGTCCAGCTGCATCGAGTCGATGAGGAGGCTGACCGGCCGCTGCCGCCAGGCGCCGTCCGCGACGTTGCTGAAGAGCGGCAGGTGGCCCGGCGCCGAGATCGTTGTTCCATTCCGCTGCGGCTTGTCGTAGCCGGCGATCCAGTCGTAGACGAGCTTGCTCACGCTCGTGTTCGAGCAGACGACGATGAAGACGGGCGGGCGGCCCATGCCGGCGCCCTGCCACTCGCCGTACGAGCGGTCGTAGTCGGCGTACAGGCTCTCCAGGGCGCCCTCGAGCACCTTGGGGAGGATCGGGTCACCCTCCCCCACGGTCGTGTCCCTGAGGCCTTTGCGGGGCAGCGCGTCACGAACGTTCGTCCAGAGGTCGCGGTAGCGCGGCAGCTCGCCGACCATGGAGTCGTCCGCCACCGGCACGCGCGGGATCTTCACGATCCCGGACTCGATCGCATCCATCAGCCCGAAATCGCTGACGACCCACGGAAAGAGCGTGCCCTCTGCGTAGCTCGAGCCCTTGAGGAAGAACGGCGTGGCGGAGACATCGAAGACCGAGCGGATCCCGATCTTGTCCCGGACCGCCCGCAGGCCGTCGAACCAGACGCGGGCCTCTTCCTCGTTGCGGCGGGCCTCGCTGCGCTCGTCCGCGTCGAGGGTGCCTTCCTGCGCTGCGTCCCGGGGTGCCGGCGTGTAGCAGTGGTGGGCCTCGTCATTGAGGACCACGACGTCCTTCGCCGTCCCGAAGACGCGGCAGACGCGGCGGACCATCTCGCCTGGGGTCTCCTTGAAGCGTTCGCTGTCCGTGTCGCCCTGCGACAGGATCCTCTTGGTCAGCGACGCCGCCTCGATCTTGTCCCGCCGGATGAGGGCGTGGTAGTTGGTGATCTCGATCGTCGCCCCCTGGAGCCGGTCCAGCTGCTCCGGGTTCACGAGATCCATCGCGAGGAAGAAGGTCTGGGGATCGTTCGGCAGCAGGACGCGGAGGCGGTCCCTGATCGTGATCCCGGGCGTGACGATGAGGAAGCGGCTGCTGAAGCGCTTGTCGAACGGGTTGGCGAACTTGTTGAGAGCCTGCCAGGCGATGAGCATGCCCATGACCACGGTCTTGCCCGATCCCGTGGCCATCTTGAAGGCCATCCGCGGCAGGCCGTCGTTGAGGCGCCCGTTCTCGGCGCGGATCGTGTTGAGGGCCTTGCTGTCGCCGATCTTCTCGGCTGCCTCCGTGAGGAAGATGGCGGTCTCGGCGGCTTCGATCTGGCAGAAGAAAAGGCGTCGCGTGCGGTCCTCGGCCTGCCAATGCGCCAGCAACTCCCTCGTGAGTGCTGTCGTGTGCGGGTAGCCCTGGACGCGCCACCGCGCGACGGATTGGCGTATCTCGTTGACGATCTCGTTCGGTTGCTGGCGGACGCCGGCGCCGAACTGGATGGCAAGCTGAGGTGACGCCTTCCTGGGCTTTGCGACCGGGACAAAGAACTCCGAGAGGCGCCGCCGCGGTTCGATCTCGCCGCTGATCTCCCCATCCCGGCTCGTCGCAAAGTGACGGACCGGCTCGTGGTAGGGCGAGTTGATAACCGGGTGCTCGATGGGAACGGCGGTCATGTCGCCCGCTCCGTCGCCACGCTCCCCTCCCCCGCTCATCGACCTGACCGTCCGATCAACCCTGAGTTTACGTGACCGGACCGCAGACTTCGCCGGTGATCTGGCGGGCCGTCGAGGCTACCGGTTATGACGGTCATCGCGGATCTCCGCCGATAACTCGGCCTTGATGCTGCGCGTCGTAAGCCGTGGTAAAGCGCACGCGCGCATGATGGCCGCCCGTCGACCCATCCGCGAGGTCGGCGTGCCCACCCTGCTCCGAATCGGTCCCTACCGGTTCTTCTTCCACTCCCGAGAGCATGACCCGCCGCACGTCCACGTCGAGTCGGCCGACGGATCGGCGGTGTTCAACCTGACGCCCGCCGGACTGGAACGCGCCAAGGGATACACTCGTCGGCACCTCGCACGGATCGAGGAGATCGTCACGAATCACGAGTTAGAGTTCCTGAGACGCTGGCATGAGTACTTTGATGGATAGTCGGTGGCGGGACTGGCCCCGGGCCCGCGCCGTCCATGTCGATTCGGACGCTGTTCACGTCCATCTTGTCGACGGGCGCCAGTTGACCGTGCCGATCGAGTGGTTCGGGTTCCTGGCTGCCGGCACGGAGGAGCAGCGCCGCGACTTCAGGATCCAGGGCGATGGCGATGGGATCTGGTGGGACACGCTCGATGAGGGAGTATCGGTCCCGGGGCTCCTCGGCCTGGGCGAGATGCCGCCGCCCGACCCGTCGGCACGCTCGTACGCCGTCGACTACGTTCCCCAAGACGGTGGATGGACCGCGTCGGTTCGGGGGACCTGGTTGACGAGCTCCGGCTCCACGCTGGCGGCTGCCAAGCGCGCGGTGCGCTCGAATCTTCGCCGCTACCTCGGCGTGCACTCGCTCGGCTCGGCCGGCATCGAGGTCGTGGACGATATCCAACGTGGAGCGCCGGTCGAAGTTGGGTAGGTGAACACGCCCGCGCCCCTGCGGGCACAGCAGGACGCGCAGGCGGGCACGACGCTGCGACTCACCCCGGAGGAGACGGAAGCCCTGCGAGAGACCGCTCGACGCGAGCGCCGCTCGATGCAGGAGGTCGCGCGCGAGGCGATCGCGGCGTACGTGTCGAGCCGCACCCGCCGCCGCGAAGAGCACCTGGCGCGGATCGTCGCCGAGGATGCCGAGCTGCTTCGGCGCCTCGGCAACATGTGACCGAGTACCTCGAGCTCGACGACCTGCTCGCGTCCGCCGACGCCGCCGTGGGCGGTCGAGCCGACGTCCGCGACATCGGCCTGCTCCAGTCGGCCGTCGCCCGACCTCAGGCCACCGCCTTCGGCGAGGAGGCGTACCGGACGCTCGACGAGAAGGCGGCCGCGCTCCTCCAGTCGATCGTGGCCGGGCATCCGCTCGTCGACGGCAACAAGCGGCTCGGCTGGATCGCCCTTCGCCTCTTCTGCCGGCTGAACGACGCCGATGTCCGACCGGCGTCAGACGGCGCGTTCGAGCTCGTGGTCTCCGTCGCGAGCGGCGAGCGACGCGATGTGCCCCAGATCGCCGAGATCCTGGCGCGGTGGCGTACGGCGGTCGAGTAGGCGGCGCGTCGCTCAGTCGGCGTGCGTCACGCCGTCTACCCGTCCGTTCGTCGGGCTCGACCTCGGCGCTGCGCAGGTAGTCCAGCGCGCGCAGGATGTCGTAGTGATACCAGTGCGGGAACGAGAACTGGAGCCAGCTGGGGTCGATCGCTCGTGCTCGAGCAGGCCCTCGAGGACGTTGATGGTCGTCCCGAACGACGACACCGTCGCGCCGTTCTCCACCTCGCAGTTCCAACCGCCCTCCGGGAGCTGCTCACCGCGGACCGATGGATCGGCGTCGAGCAACCAGTCGATGACGGTCATCTCGCGCCGTCTACGAGCGGCCGAGCACGATGTCGATCCCGGCGAGTACAAGTTCCAGCTTGGGCGGTGCGAGTTGACCGACCGACTCGGACAGCGACGCGCGATCGAGCGTCACGAGCTGGGTGACGTTGGCCACCGAGGCGCGCGGGAGGCTTGTGTCGCGTTGCGAGAGGGCCACGTTGCCAGGGGTCGTCGCCCATCTCCGATTGCTCGTGAGGGGTACGCAGACGACGGTCCGGATCGCGCTTCGATTGAATGCATCGGACTGGACGACGATGACTGGGCGCCGAAATCCGGGCGCGGAGCCTGGCGGATCTGGCAGGTCGGCCCACCACACATCGCCCTGGGCGATCACCACTCGCTCGACGCCATCACGTGGGCAGCCGCCGTCGCGACGAATGTGTCGGTGATAGCGTCGTCATCCAGCTCGGCCATCGATCGGTCTATCGCGTCCGTGAGCTCGTCGGGTGCGTGCCGGGCGACGTACTCGCGCAGGGCCGTGCTGTACACGTCACTCCGCGATCGACCCTCACGACGCGCGAGACGTTCGGCCCGCTCGAACACGTCATCAGGCACGGACACGGCCGTCTTCATACCTGGAGTATAACCCGCCGTCAAACGCGGGACGGCGACGGAACGAGGGTCTGTACGAGCTCCGAGCCAAGCCCCTGGCTCCAGCCGAAGCTCGAGCCGGTCGGCGCGACGGCGGCGATCCCCGACATTTCTACATGCAGCGGAGCGTTGCGCATCCCAGCGGACCGGCCTGGCTCCACGTCGACGTGAACCGATCGATCGCTTCGTAGGCGGTCACGGGCAGCCCGTAGTAGTGGTCGCAGGCGGGCGCTCCGAGGATCTCCTCGCAGTGCTCATGGACGAGGACGCCGTACGCTCGGGCGTAGAAGTCGACGTCGGTCGAATGAAACGCGCGACGACGATTGCGCGGGCGCTCCACGAACTCGTACTCGTACTCCTCGCGGGTGAACGCATCGGGTGATGGTCCAGGCACCCAGATCTCGGACAACCTGATGATCGCCGGCCCCGGAACATCGGAGCCGGCAAGATCCGCGGCGAACGTGAACCCGAGATTGGAGGTGTCCTCGTACCGGTCGAGCGTCGGAACAGGGAACGATGCCCCGTAGTTCCAGAGGATCGCGGCAAGTCTGCCGAGGTGGTTCCTCAGTTCCGTGAACGTCGCCATCAGCGAGCGGTGGCAGCGGACGCATGGCGCGGCTGCGGCAGAACCTCGCCATCACCGAGTCGAGGCTGTCGTTTCACGCGGCGGAGCGGGGCCGCCGCAGCGACTCGAAGCATTCCCGTCTTGTACATCTCGAAGCTCGCGCTCGGGACGCGATAGATCCGCGCCGACACCCGGATCGCCGGCAAGGAACCGGCGTGGATCATTCGGAGGACCGTGGCCGTGCTGATATCCAGTTCCCGGGCTACGTCGGCCGGCGAGATGAACTGCTTCTTCTGCATTGTATGTTGCTCCATGCGGTATCACCTACGATACTTCACAGAACGTCCTTGTCAAGCCAGCCCTAGCGAGCGGGCCGCGGAGAGGGCTAGGTTCGAAGGCCGGTCGGCAGTGGCGGCAGCGTGACGTGATGGACAGGCGGCGGAGATGCCGTCACGCCGCTCATCGGGTCATCCGTTGGTCGAAATATGGCGAGGACCTGGCCGCCGACGTGTGCTGCCGATGGGGCAAGGATGCCACGGCGACGATCGCGCCAATAGACATGGCCGATGGCCTGCGTCCGGGGCCACTGGCGGCGCGAGGGGAAGAGTTCAGGCACGCCGTGCGTCGCCAGGACGCCGGGTGCGGTCAGGTCGGCGATGCCTGCCACGTCCACGAGGATCTGCCACGAGTCTCTCGGCAGCCGGGTGTCGGGTGGCACGCCGAGCTCCGAGGTATGCCGGTACCACTCGGCCCAGGCCGTCTCCTCACTGTCGCCCAGATAGAGCGCCCGGATGTTGTCGCCATCCTGCCAGCGTCCGTCGGCCGGATCCTTCGTCCACGCGAACGGATCAGCGCCGCCGCGAGAGATCCGCCACCACACGCCTGTGACGCGTATCGACGCGGCCGTTGGGCGGTCGCTCAGGAGAACGAGTCGTTCTCCAGCTCTGCGACGAGCTTCGAGACCTCTCGGTAGCGCCCTGCGGCGAGGGCATCAAGCGGCCTGTCATCGTCGAGCACCCTGAGCGGCTTCTGTAGCCAGAGCGGGACCGTGTCCGGGTCCATCACGGTGACGAGTCGCTCCAGGAGCGACACGAGTTCGAGGAGGCGCTGTCGGTAGATCCCCGCCGGGCGTCGGCTGGCTCGCGCCCAGGCCGTCACGGTGCCCTGTTCAGCGCCAGTCGCAGAGGCGATGTCAGCCGTCGCGACGCCAAGTGCGCGAACCCGCCTGACTTCGAGTGCATACGCGGTCGCGGAACTCAATTCGTACCTCTTTGCGTCGCAAGATCGTAGCGAACCTGTAGCGTTCAGTCAACCCTGGTCGAGGGTGATGTCGAGGGTTGAGGCCGTTCAGGCTGGCAGCACCTCCACGTCGTACGCGGCGAACGCGCCGTCGCGGGTGACGATGACGGCGTCGAGCCTGCCGGCCTGGGCCACGAGCATCCGGTCGAACGGGTCGCGATGATGTGCCGGCAGGCGGCCAGCCCGCTCCGCGTCCGTGCCGGTCACCGGCAACGCGTCGAATCCCGCCTCCTCGACAGCCTGGACGAGACTCGTCGGTGCGTCGAGCTTCCCGAGTGCCCGCTTGATCTCGATCTCCCAGATGGTCCCCGCCGAGACGAGGACGTCATTCGCCGGATCGGCGATCGCGCGACGGGCCGGGGCACCGAGCAGCGGGTCGTCCGCCAGCCACCACAGGACGGCGTGAGCATCGAGCAGCAGGATCATCGCTCGAACGTGTCGAGAAGCTCGTCATCCGTTCGATCGAAGTCAGCAGCGACGCGGACGAGACCGCGCCACAGACCGGGCACGCGCGGCTGTGACCGTGGCTGGAACGCCACGAGCCGTGCCACCGGGCGACCGGCGCGCGCGATGACCACCTCTTCGCCTGCCTCGACACGCTCGACGAGCCGGGAAAGGTGGGTCTTCGCCTCGTGGATGTTGACGCTCGGATCAGGCACGTCGTCAACGCTACTGCGCCTAGTCCGACTTAGTCAACCCGCTTCAGTTGGGGCGAGCTCCCGACGCAGCGGCGCGCGGCTGTCTCGGGTCCGGTCGGCGCGGTATCGTTCGCCACGTGAGCTCGGACCCGGATCGCATGCGGCTCGAGGCGGCACTCTCGGACCTCGGCACGGGTTGGGAGCTTCTGGCCTGCGATCCGGCGCTCGCCGACACCGCGGCGTTCTGCGCGGCATACGGCTTCGCCCTCGAGGATTCGGCGAACACGATCGTCGTGGTCGGCAAGGCCGAGCCGCGACGGTATGCCGCGTGCATCGTCCTCGCCACCCATCGCCTGGACGTGAACCGTGCCGTCCGCGACCGCCTCGGGACCCGCAAGGCGTCGTTCGCCGGCGCGGACGAGACGCGGTCCATCACCGGGATGGAGATCGGCGGGGTGACGCCGTTCGGTCTGCCCGCGAGTCTGGCGGTCTGGATCGATGCGGCGGTGATGGCACGCGACCGGATCGTGCTCGGCGGCGGGAGCCGCACCTGGAAGGTCGTCGCGCCGCCGGCCATCCTCCGCGCGCTGCCGAACGCCGCGGTCGTGGCCGGCCTCGCCGGCCTGGCCGGCGAGGTGCCCGAGCGGAAGCCCTGATCGGGACGCGGTGACGGACCGAGCCGCCCCCTACGGTCCGCTGGGACTCGTCGGACAGGTCGTGCCGGGCGCCGGCGGGCGGAGGCTGAGGAGGTAGGTGTCGGCTGCCGCCCGGACGCACGCGCTGAAGGCGTAGCCGGTGTGCCCCTCCCCCGTCCGGGTGATGAGGACGCCCGAGACGAGCTGATGGGCAAGCGCGACCGCCCAGGCGTACGGCGTCGCCGGATCGCCGGTCGAGCCGACCACGAGGATCGGCGGCGCGCCGGCAGCCGAGGCCGGAGCCGGGACCCGGGCCGGCGGGACCGGCCAGAACGCGCAGTCGACGTCGTTGTAGGCGAAGAGCGCCCCGAGGCGCGGGGCCAGTGCCGTGAACCGGGGCACCTCCGCCTCGTACGCGGCCGCATTCCGCGGCCCCGGGAAGTCCAGGCACGTGACGGCGCTGTTCGCATCGACGAGGTTGGAGTAGCTGCCGTCCGGGTTGCGACCGTTGAGCGGATCCGCGAGGGCGAGGAGATACGAGCCGTCGCCCTGTTGCGCGAGCGCCAGCGCCTCCGCGAGGAGCGGCCAGCCCTGGGGAGCGTAGAGCGAGCCGATGACCGCATCCCAGGCATACGTGGGACCGACCGGGCGCGAGTCCCTGAGGAGGATCGCGGGGAGCGGCCTCGTGTCGATCCGGCGCATCAGCGCGTCGAAGGCCGGACCCGGCCGGCCGCCGTTGTGGAACGCGCACGTCGCCCGGCGTGCGCAGTCGGCGAGGAAGCGATCGAGCGCACCCTCGAATGCGACCGCCTGGCCCACCCGAAGATGGGCGAGATCGACGGTCGGGTCGATCGCGCTATCGAGGACCAGCGCCCGGACCCGGTCCGGGAAGAGGTCAGCGTAGATCGAGCCAATGAGCGTCCCGTACGAGAAGCCGACGTACGTCAGCGCGGGATCGCCGAGCGCCGCCCGGATGAGGTCGACGTCGCGCGCCACATTCACCGTCCCGACGTACGGCAGGAGGTCGCCGTCGCGACGCTCGCAGCCGGCCACGAAGGAGCGTTCCCCGTCGAGGAGCGTGGCCAGCTCGGCCGCTGTGTCCGGGTTCGGGTCGGCGGCGAGGAAATGGTCGAGGTTGTCCACGCAGCGGATCGGCGTGCTCCGGGCGACGCCCCGCGGGTCGAAGCCGACGATGTCGAATCGCTCCCGGACCGCGCCCGGAAACAGGCTGGCCGCGTCGTTCCGGACGAAGTCCACGCCCGATGCGCCAGGGCCGCCGGGATTGACGACGAGCGACCCGATGCGGTGGGCCGGATCGATGGCCGGAAGTCGGATGAGGGCGAGCAGGATCGTGCCGCCGACGGGGTCCGCATAGTCCCGCGGCACGAGGACCGTGCCGCACTCGAAGCCGTTGCCGCAGTCGCTCCAGCGCACCGGCGGGACGCTCGGAGCCGGCGGCGGCCCCGACGACGAGGGGATGGCGGCCGTCGACGGGGCGGGCTGTGACGGGGTGACCGTGCTGCACGCCGCGACGAGCGTGGCGACGGCGCCGGCGACGAGGAGGCGTTGGACCGTGCCGCTCAGCGGTCCGGTCCGCCGTTCATCCGACCCGTCGGGTCACGAGATCGCCGGTCGGTCGACCGAGATCCACGCCGGAGCGAGCGGCAGGTGGATCACCGTGGGGCCGTCCGCGGCGAGCGCCTCGCGGAGCGTCGCCTCGAACGTCCGATCGTCGTCGACCCGCACACCGCGTGCGCCAAGGGCGACGGCGACCCCGGCGACGTCGATCGGGCCGAGCTCGGTCCCGACGCCGATCCCGGTCCCGCGGGCCTCCTGGTGCATCCGGATCGTCCCGTACCGTCGGTTGTCGAAGACGAGGACGACGAGTCGACAGTGTTCGCGGACGGCGGTCTCGAGCTCCGCCATCGTCATCGCGAAGCCGCCGTCGCCGGCGAGGGCCACGACCGGCCGTTCTCGGTGCACGATCGAAGCCGCGATGGCCGCCGGGAGTCCGTAACCCATCGCCCCGGAGGTGGGCCCGAGGAACGTGCCGGGCTTCCGCCAGCGGTATCCCCGCGCGAGCCAGCCGGAGAGGTTGCCGGCGTCCGTGGTCACGACCGCCTCCGCGGGCAGGACCTCGCCGAGTGTCGCGATGATGCGGCCCGGATGGACGCCCGGACCGTCCCACTCCCCGCCGGAGACGATCGTGGCGGCCTCCCACGCCGCGCGATCCGCGAGGTTCGCGGTCCGTCGGGCATCCAGACGCGCCTTGTCGTGGACGGTCCCGCCAAGGAGGCGGACGGCGATCCGGAGGAAGGTCCGGGCATCGGCCTGGATCGCGAGATCGGGCGCCGTGAGGCCCGCCCGCGCCTCGCGCGGCTCGAGGTCGACGTGGGTCCAGCGCTGCCCGCCACCGGGAACCCGATAGCGATCCGAGGTGATCTCGTTGAGGCGGCTGCCGACGACGAGGAGTTCGTCGGCAGCGGCGATCCGTTCCCGGACCGTCCCGGGAGCGCCGTAGCCGGTCATGCCGAGGTAGAGCGGATGGTCGTTGGGGAAGACGTCCGCCCGGCGCCACGACGCGACGACCGGGACCTCGACGATCTCGACGAGGCTGACGAGGTCCGCCGTCGAGCGCGCCCGCAGGACGCCCGCGCCGGCGACGATGATCGGGCGGTCGGCGGCCATGAGGCGACGGAGTGCGGTCCGGACGACATCCGGGTCCGGGTCCGGCGGCCGGCTCCGGACGACGTGGCTCACCGCGGCGCCGGCCGGCATCGGGCGGTCGAGCACATCCTCGGGGACCGAGATGACGACGGGCCCCGGACGGCCCCCGAGCGCCCGGCGCGTCGCCTCGGCGAGGGCTGCCGGAAGGCGGGCGACGTCCTCGACGTCGACGGCGTGGACGGCGAGGCGGCCGATGGAGCCAGCCACGTCGATCTCCTGGAATGCCTCGCGCCCGCGGAGATCCGACGGGACGCCGCCGACGAGCGCGAACATCGGCGTCGAGTCGGCGCGCGCCGTGTGGATCCCGATGGCGAGGTTCGAGGCCCCCACCGCCCGGGTCGCCAGACATGCTGCCGGCCGGCCGGTGAGCTGGCCGTACGCCTCGGCCATGAACGCGGCGCTGCCCTCATGGCGGGTCGCCACGACGCGGATCCCCGCGTCGCCCATGGCGTCGAGGAGGCCGAGGAAGCTCTCGCCGGGCACGGTGAACGCGACCCGGACGCCGGCGAGGTGGAGGGCGTCGGCGATGAAGCGACCCGCCGACGGGGGTGGCGCCACGGTCGGTTCGTCCAGGGGTGGCGCCGCGGTCGGTTCGTCCGTCACGGACGTCAGCGGTAGTTCTGGAACTGAAGCGGGACCGCCTCGTCGAGCTCACGGAGTCGGGTGATCACCCGCTGGAGGTCGTCCTTGCTCTTGCCCGATACCCGGACCGCATCACCCTGGATCTGCGACTTGACCTTGGGGAACTCGTCACGGATGAGCCTGGTCAGCTTCTTCGCGAGCTCCTCCGGCAGCCCGCGCCGAAGCGCGATGACCTGGCGGACCTTGTTCCCGCCGGCCGGTTCGACGCGGCCCCAATCGAAGATCTTGAGGCTGAGATTCCGCCGCACCGCCTTGGACTCGATGAGGTCCTTGACCGCAGCGGCACGGTGCTCGTCGTCCGTGAGCAGGGTGAGATCGTCCTTTGCCTGGACGAGCTCGACGGTGACGCCCTTGAAGTCGAACCGTTGCTGGATCTCACGCCGGACCTGGTCGAGCGCGTTGCGGAGCTCCTGCTCGTCATAGTCGCTCACCACGTCGAACGAGACCTCGCCGGCCATCGAATCTCCGCCTCCTGCCCGCTCCCCGTGCGCCCGGTCCACTCCCGGCGCCGGCCGCCATGGTACCCGGGCGAGCCGGAGCCCGCCCGCTCAAGCGAGCGTTGCGAGGAGGAGTTCGGCGATCCGGTAGCTGCGCCCGCCGCCCATGACGAGGACGACGTCGCCCGCTCGGACGTGAGCCGCGAGCCACGCGGCCGTCACCTCGACCGAGCCCGGTGCGACGACGTCGATGCCGGGTCGGACCTGCGCGATGGCGGCCGCGAGATCCGCCCCGGAGACGCTCGCGGTGTCGAGATCGCGGCCGGCCCAGATGTCGGCGATCGCCACCCCGTCCGCGTCCGCGAGGGCGAACGCGAAGCGATCGAGGAGGGCCGCGGTCCGATGGAACGTGAGCGGCTCATAGACGGCCCACAGCGGGCGTCCCGGTTCACGCTGCCGGACGGCCGCGATCGTCGCCCGGATGGCGGTCGGATGATGGCCGTAGTCGTCGTACACGACCACGCCCCCTGCCTCGCCTTTCCGCTCCAGCCGGCGGCCGACGCCCGAGAACCGCCCGATGGACGCGACGACGGCGGACCGCGACAGGCCGAGGGCGAGTGCCGCGCCCACGACGCCGAGCGCGTTCGCGGCGTTGTGCCGACCAGCCGTCGCGATCCGGACGACGACCGACCCCGTCAGGGGATCGAGCCCGGTGATCTCGAGGGTCGTGCCCGAGGGATCCGCGCCGACGATCCGACCGAGCAGCCCGCGGGCCGGCCCGCCGCCGGTCGTGTACTGATCGGCCATCCCGCGGAGCAGGCCAGGTCGCGGCGCGGACGCACCATCGAGGAGGGCGGTCGCGATGACCGTCCCGGGCCAGCCGGCCATGCGGCCGACGACGAGTTCGGCGCCGCGGTCCGCGACGTTCGCGACGAGGACCGGCGGAGGCCCGTCGCGTGGTCCGTCTCCGCCCAGGGCCGCCGCGGCGAGCCAGTCCACGTAGGTCTCGATGACGGCGTCGCGGTCCGCGAAGACGTCCGGATGGTCCCAGTCCGCGTTCGTGAGGACCGCGATGGCGGGTCGGTACGGATCGAAGTTCCCGGCGTACTCGTCCGCCTCGACCACGAACGCCGCTCCCCTCCCCCGGCGGGCCGTGGCCGGCACGCCGCCCGTGATCGCGGTCGGGAGCAGCGCCCCGACGAACGCTGCTGGATCCTCCCCCGCCGCGACGAGCACGTCGACGAGCCAGCCGGCGGTCGTGCTCTTGCCATGGGTGCCGGCGACGCCGACGAGGGTCCGCCCGACCGCCGCGTCCGCCACCACCTGCTGCCACGGCTCGAGCGGGATGCCGCGCCGGCGGGCAGCCTCGAGCTCCGGGTGATCCGGTGCGATCGAGGTGAGGGCCTTCGTGACCGCAAGGCGGTCCGGGGCCGGCTGCCGTTCGACATGGGCGGGATCGTGACCCAGGAGCACCGGGATCCCCGCCTCGGCGAGCGCGGGTGTGTACGGTGACTCGCCGTCCGAGTCGCAACCGTCGACGACCACACGAGCGTGAGCTGCGACGAGCGCCGCTCCGCTCGCCCCGGCCCCCGCGATCCCGACGACGTGGAGTCGCTCACCGTCTCGGATCGGCCGCGCCGTCCGGGCCGGCGCGAGTCCGGCGCCGATGGACGCCGCCGGGCGGGTCATGCGGAGGCGTCGCGTTCGGCGTGGGCCACGAGGAGCTCGAGGGTCGCCCTGGCGCTCGATCGCACGTTCGCGGCCCGGTCCCCGCTCCAGGTGAACCGGCGGACCTCGGTTCCCGCCGTCGAGGCCAGCGCGATGTACGTGAGGCCGACCGGCTTCGTCGGCGTGCCACCGTCCGGACCGGCGATGCCGGTGACGGCCGCGCCGAGGTCTGCGCCGAGACGGCCGCGGATGCTCTCCGCCATCGCCTTCGCGGTCTGGGCGCTCACGGCGCCATGGGCGCCGAGCACCGCCGCGCCGATCCCGAGCAGCTCGATCTTCGCCGAGTCCGCGTACGAGACCACGCCGCCGACGAAACAGGCGGACGATCCGGGGATCCGGGTGATCGTGTGGGCGACGAGCCCGCCGGTGCACGACTCGGCCGTCGCCACGGTGAGGCCGGTGGCACGGCAGCGGGCAAGGAGTCGCTCGGCGAGGGCGAGCAGGTCGTCGCCGAGCGGGTCATCGTCGACCGGGTCGGCGGCCATGACCATCGTCGTTACTGGTCGGTCGTCTGTTTCGGCGGCCCGCTCGGGCTGAAGAGCCATGTCTCGGGGTTCGCCGTCAGGCCGAGACGGCCGAGGTTCGTGCCGTTCACGCTGAAGTACGTCGAGGAGCTCGAGCCGGTCCTGACCTCCACCGACTGCTGACCGGTATAGGTGAGGACCTTGCCGTCCCCGAAGACGGTCCCCGCCGCCCCGGTTGACGCGTCGACCTGGCCGTCCACCCAGACCTTGAGCCACGCTCGACCCTTGATCGTCACGACGACGTTGACGCCCTTGTAGGCGACGGTCACCGTCCGGCTGATCGTCGTCGTCTTGCCCTCCGCGGACGACGCGGCGACCGTCAGCTGCCAGCGGCCGCTCGTCAGCTCGAATGGCGTCGTGAACGTCCCGTCCGGTGCCACCGTCACCGTCACGCTCGCCGGAGGTGCCGGCGTCGGCACCGGCGTCGTGCCGGGTGTCCCGGTCGGACTGGCAGTGGGACGCGGCGTCGCGGCAGGCGTCGCCGCACTCCCGACCGGCCCGCCGCTACCGACCGGTCCGAGGTACGCCGCGCTCACGACGACCTGCGTCGCATTCGTCGCGGTCCCGCTCACCGGGATCGCTCCGTTCTCGAAGCTCGCCCCGTCCGCCGGTGAATCGACTGCGAGGGTGGGTGCCTGGACCACCGAGAACGGGACATCGATGATGATCGGGATCGTCTGGTCGGAGTTCTTTCCGGTGTCGGGATCCGTCGCCGAGATGCGGAAGTCGTTGCGGCCGCGCCGGATCGGGACGGCCTGGCTCCACGTCCCGTCGCTGCCGGCGGTGACCTGGATCGGCGTGCCGGCGGAACCGACGATCGTCACGGTGCCATGGGGGATCGTCGTGCCCTGGAGCAGATAGCTTGTCGCCGCATCGTTCACGGTCATCACCGCGGTCGGCGGGTCCGTGACCGCGATCGACGGCGGTTTCGCGAACCGGAGGAGCTGCACGCCGAGGTAGGCGACGAACAGGATGAGGAGGACGGTCATGAGCGCCGCGACGACGACCGCCGGAGAGAACGTCAGTCCCTGGCGCGGTGCGGTGAGTGCTCGCGGGACGACGATGACCGGCTCGGTCGTTGCCCCGCCGTCGCCGCGCTCGCGTCGCCACTGCACGAGGATCTCATCCGGATCGAGGCCGAGGTAGAGGGCGTAGTTGCGGAGGAAGCCCTTCGTGTACACCGCGCCCGGGAGCTCGCGGTAGTCGCCGCGCTCGAGGGCCGCGAGGTAGCGCGACCGGATCTTCGTGTCGCGCTCGGCGCGATACAGGTCGACGCCCTTCCGTTCCCGGGCGGCGAGCAGCCGTTCGGGCAGGCTCGGGGCCGCGGTCGCGGCCACCACCGGCCGGGCGCCGTCCGTGCGGACGTCGTTCCGGCGGCGGGTCTCATCTCGAGTGGTCATCGGCGTGCGCAGGTCCTCGGGGTGTCGACGACGCCGCCCACGCCGCCGTCCGATCTGGGTTCAGGATACCCCACCGGATCGGATCCTCCGCTCGGCGGGTTCGTCAGAGACCGGAGCCGTCGAGCTCGTCATTGCTGACGATCCAGTTGTCCCGGCCGTAGACGATCCGCGGGACCGCCGGGTTGCGTGGATCCTGCGGGCCCACGATGCCGTACCGCTCGAGGTCGTCCATCAGCCGGCTCGCCCGGCTGAACCCTACCTTGAGCTTCGTCTGGAGCATCGATGTCGACGCCCTGCCGAGGGTCGTGACGAGGTCCGCCGCCGCGATCACCATGTCGTCGTCCACCTTGCCGGCAAGCCAGCCGAACTGGCTGTCGCCGTTGCCGTCCGTGTCGATGTAGGCGAGGACGTCCGGGTCGTAGAGGGGCACCGGGGCCTGCGCGATCCAGTGCTTCGTGACGCTGCGAACCTCGTCGTCGCTGACGAACACGCCCTGCATCCGTACCGGTCGAGGCAGGTCCACCGGCTGGTAGAGCATGTCGCCACGCCCGATGAGGTCCTCGGCGCCGGGCGCGTCGAGGACCGTCCGGCTGTCCACCATGGAGGCCATCGCGAAGGCGATCCGCGACGGGACGTTCGCCTTGATGAGGCCGGTGACGACATTGACGCTCGGTCGCTGGGTCGCCAGGACGAGGTGGATCCCCACCGCGCGCGCCTTCTGGGCGATCTTGACGACCGGGTCCTCGACCTTCCGGCCCTCGCGCATGATGAGGTCGGCGAGCTCGTCGATGACGATGACGATGTACGGCAACCGCTCGTCGAGCCGGACGTTCGGGCTCGCGTTGTAGGCGGCGATGTTCCGTTCCGCCTTCGAGGCGAGCGCCTTGTACCGCTCCTCCATCTGGCGGACCGCCCAGTCGAGTGCCGACTTCGCCTCCTGCGGCTCGACGATCACGGGCGCGAGGAGGTGCGGGAGGCGATCGTACGGGGCGAGCTCGACCCGCTTGAGGTCGACGAGGATGAGCCGAACCTCGTCCGGGCGGGCATGCATGAGGAGGCTCGTGATGAGGGCGTTGACGCAGACGCTCTTGCCCGAGCCGGTCGCCCCCGCGACGAGGAGGTGCGGCATCTTGGCGAGGTCCACGGCGTACGCCTTGCCGGACACGTCGCGTCCGAGCGCGAACGAGAGCCGGCTCTCCGCGTCGAGCATCCGCGTGTCGTCCATGACGCGGCGGAAGCCGACGACCTCGGACTTCACGTTCGGGATCTCGATGCCGACGACGTCCCGGCCGGGGATCGGTGCTTCGATCCGGATCGTCCGGGCGGCGAGCGCCATCGCCAGGTCGTCCGCGAGGCCCTCGATGCGCGAGATCTTCACGTGGCGCTCCGGCCGCACCTCGTACTGCGTGACGACCGGGCCGGTGTTCGTCGCCACCACGGTGGCCGGGATGTCGAAGCTCAGGAGCTTCTGTTCGATGATCCCGATGTTCATGCGGTGGTCCGCCTTGCCGACGATCCCCTCGGCAAGGCTCGGGATGAGCTCGATCGGGGGGAGGACCCATGGCCGGTCGATCGGTCGGGCGGCGTGATCCGCCGAGAGCAGCTCGACCGCCGCGTCGCCGAGGACGGCCGCTGCGGCCACGGGGCCGCGGGACTCGGGCGCAGGTCCATCTCGCCCGGAGACCACGGTCTGGCTCATCGGCGCCGGGCTCGAGATCGGGGACGGCATCCGACCCGGAGTCGAGGGCCGCTCCTCCGTCGACCCCGTCGTGGAGGTCGTCGTGGCCGCCTCGGCGGCGGACCTCGTGGTCGTCGACCGTCGGGCGCCGCCGGGGGCCGGCCGCTCATCTCTCGCCGATCGGTCGAGCAGGGCGGCGAGGCCGCTGGCGCCTCGACCGAGCGGCGAGATAAAGGAGCGAAGGCTCATGTCGAGTGTGAGAAGGGCGCCGGCGATCCCGATCGAGGCGAGGACGACGAACGCCCCGGGCCGGGTGATCAGTCCGCCGAGCGCCTGCATCTCCCAACCGCCGATGTTCCCGCCGCGATGCGGACCGAGGAACGCCATGACACCGAGCAGGCCGAGGTAAGCGATGACGACGCCGACGAGCGTGAGCTGCCAGCTGTTCGTGCCGCGGGGCACGCGCTCGACATACGCGCCGGCACCGAGGAGGAGGAAGGGCAGGAACCAGCGGCCCGAGCCGAACCATGGCGCGACCGCGTCGCGCCACACGTCCGTGAGCCGACCCTGCCCTGGGAGCATGAGGGCGATGAGCGTCACCGCCCCGAGGACAAGCAGGAAGATCCCGACGAGCGACCGCGCCACGTCCTGGCTGAGCGTCGGCAGGGTGAACGCGCTCCCCCGTCGCCCGCTGCCGGGCCGCGAGGATCGGCGGGTGGTCGGTCGACGCCGGGTCGCCACGAGCTCAGACCTCGACGACGACCGGGAAGACCATCGGTCGTCGCTTCGTCTGTTCGTAGAGGTGGCGCGACACGGCGTCCTTGATCTGGCTCTTGAGGAGCGCGATCTCGCTGATGTGATCGCCGGGGTTCTCGATCGCCTGGATGACCCGCTCGGTCGCCGACTCGATGACCGGATCGCGGTCGTTCGGGACGAAGCCGCGGGTGATGACCTCCGGTCGGCCGATGACGGTCCCCGTCTGCTTGTCGACGGTGACGACGACGAGGAACATCCCGTCGTTCGCGAGCGCCCGCCGATCGCGGAGGACGACTTCGCCGACGTCCCCGACGGAGAGGCCGTCGACGAAGACGTAGCCGGCGGTGACGGGCGTGCCGCGTCGGGCAGAGCCGTCCGGCAGGATCTCGATCGGCATCCCGTTCTCGATGATAAAGACGTTCTCCGCGGCGACGCCGGTCTCGATCGCGAGGCGACCGTGCTGGACCTGCATCCGGAACTCGCCGTGGATCGGGATGAAGTAGCGCGGCTTCGTGAGGCCGAGCATGAGCTTGAGCTCTTCCTGGCTCGCGTGGCCGGAGACGTGGGCGCGCTTGATCGCGTGATAAAAGACGTTCGCGCCGGCCTTGAAGAGGTTGTCCACCGTGCGGCTTACATACTCCTCGTTGCCGGGGATCGGGCTCGCGCTCACGATGACGGTGTCGCCGGGGACGATCTCGACGTATCGGTGATCGCGATTCGCCATCCGGGCCAGGCCGGCCATCGGCTCGCCCTGGGCGCCGGTCGTCGCGATGACGAGCTTGTTCGCCGGGACCTCGGCGATCCGATCCTTGGCCACGATCTGCGAGGCGGGATAGGTGAGATAGCCGAGGTCGCTCGCGATCCGGAAGTTCTGTTCCATGGAGCGGCCGATGACGGCGACCTTGCGATCGAACGTCGCCGCGGCGTCGAGGACCTGCTGGACGCGGGCGATGTTGCTCGCGAAGGTGGCGACGATGACGCGTCCCTGGAGCGGCTCCATGATCTCGCGGAACGCCTCGCCGACGGTCCGCTCGGACGGCGTGTAGCCTGGGTTCTCGGCGCGCGTGGAGTCGGAGAGGAGGCAGATCACGCCTTCCGCACCGAGCGCGGCGAGGATCGCGAAGTCGGACAGCTTGCCGTCGACCGGCGTGTGGTCGAACTTGAAGTCTCCGGTGTGGACGACCGTCCCGACCGGGGTCCGCAGGGCGATCCCCATCGCGTCGGGGATCGAGTGGCCGATCCGGAACGGGATGACGGTGAACGGACCGATCGTGATCTCGTCGCCGGGGTTCAGCGCGCGGAGCGGGTTGTTGTGGAGCCGGTGCTCCTTGACCTTGTTGCCGAGGAGTCCCCGGGCGAGGGTGCTCGCGTAGACGGGCACGCCGGGGAACTCGGGCAGGATGTACGGCAGGCCGCCGACGTGGTCCTCGTGTGCGTGCGTGATGAGGAAGGCGCGAACCTGGTCCCGGCGCTCCTTGAGATAGCTGACGTCGGGGATGACGAGGTCGATGCCGAACATCTCCTCGTCCGGGAACATGAGACCGCAGTCGATGACGACGATGTCGTCGCCGTATTCGAACACATACATGTTCTTGCCGATCTCGCCCACCCCGCCGAGCGGGATGATGCGGAGCGGTCGCTGTGGATCGGGCATGAGTCTCCTGACGGTGGTCTGGTTAGAAGGCGAAGAGCTGGCCGGTCTCGTCGGCGCGCGGGTCGAGCCGATCGTCTGTCGCGGATCCCGACGCTGCAGCACGCTCGATATCGGCCGCACCATTAGCGGACGATGCCGGACTCCGCGAGCCGGCAGACGCGCCCTCAGCGACGGCGTCGACACCTCGCTCAGGGTGCTCCACACCCTCCGGTGATCGCTTCGGCGCGTGGGCTAATCGTGGCGCCGATATCACGGACGGAGCCAGGGCCGCCGACGGAGCTGCAGCCAACGCGGACGGAGCGACCGCCGCCGCCGACGGCGCCGACGGGGCGCTCGCGGCGGCGATCCGGGCCCCCTCCTCGTCGCGACGAGCTCGGGCCGCCAGGAGCGCGCCCGGGATACCCGCGACGTCGTCGAAGGTCTGCCGTTCCACGTCGGTGGAGCGCAGGGCGGCGGCCGGGTGATAGAGGGCGTAGCCGAGGGCGTCGCGCGCGCCCGACGCCGGGTCGACCGGCGCGGACGTCCCGTGCGTCTGGCCGATCCGGGCACCCGGTCGGAAGCGGCCGAGCGAGTGCCGGCCGAGGGTGACGATGAGGGCCGGGTCGAGGATCTCCAGCTGGCGCTGAAGGTACGGCAGGCAGGCCGCGATCTCGTCGGGCTCCGGGTCCCGGTTCTCCGGCGGTCGGCACTTCACGACGTTCGTGATGAACACCTCGTCGCGCCTCCAGCCGATCGTCGCGAGGAGCTTCACGAGGAGGTCACCCGCCCGCCCGACGAACGGTCGACCCTCGCGATCCTCGTTGGCACCCGGTCCCTCGCCGACGAAGACGACCTCCGTGGACGGGTGCCCCTCGCCGGGGACCGCTCGGGTGCGACCTTCGTGGAGCCGGCAGCGGGTGCAGATCCGGACGTCCGCGGCGACGGCCTCGAGCGCCGAGCGACGCTCGGCCTCGGTCATGCGGCCCCTGCCCGGGAGGAGGCCCGACTGATCCAGCCGCGAGCCGCGATGAGTTCGGCGATCTCGACGGCATTCGTCGCCGCACCCTTGCGGAGGTTGTCGGAAACGACCCACAGGGCGATCCCGCGACCGTTCGGGATCGACGGATCCTGGCGGACCCGGCCGACGAACACCTCGTCGCGTCCGGCCGCCTCCGTCGCGAGTGGGTAGACATGGGCGGCCGGGTCGTCGCGGACGACGACGCCGGGGATGGCCGCGAACAGCGCACGCGCCCGGTCGGGCGTGATCGGCTCACGCGTCTCCACGTGGACCGCCTCAGAGTGGCCGACGAAGACGGGGATCCGGACCGCCGTCGCGCTGATCCGGAGCTCCGGCAGGTGGAGGATCTTCCGGCTTTCCGTCACGAGCTTCCACTCCTCGCGCGAATAGCCGTTGGGGAGGAAGACGTCGATCTCCGGCAGGGCGTTGAAGGCGATCCGATGCGGGTAGACCGCCGCCGTCGCGACATCGCCGCTGACGTGGGCGCGGACCTGGCCCTCGAGCTCGGCGATCGCCTCGGCGCCCGTCCCCGAGACGCTCTGATACGTATCCACGATGACGCGCTCGAGCCCGACCGCGTCGCGGAGGGCCATGAGCACCGGAGCAAGCTGCATCGTCGAACAGTTCGGGTTCGCGATGATCCCGTCATGCGTGGCCGCATCGTCCGGGTTCACCTGTGAGACGACGAGCGGCACACCGTCCGTCATCCGCCACGCGCTCGAGTTGTCGATGACGACGGCGCCGTGCGCCACGGCGGCAGGCGCGAGGTCCTCCGAGACGCCGGCGCCGGCCGAGAAAAGGGCGATATCGACGCCGTCAAACGCCTCGGGGGCCGCTTCGCCCACCTCCAGCGTCCGCCCTTCGACGCTCACCGTCCGACCCGCCGACCGGCCCGAGGCGAGCAGACGGAGCTCACGGATGGGGAATCCGCGTTCGGTGAGGACCTGGATCATCGTCCGGCCGACGACGCCGGTCGCGCCGACGACGGCCACAGAGAGAGGCTGACGGGTCATCGACGGCACGGCTCCGCGCGGTGAGACTTGGGACCGGGCACGGCCCGGAGTATAGCAGCGCGCCGCCGGGCTCCCGGCGGCGCGCGATGCGATCGGAGAGATCGGAGGTCAGACGGGCTCGGTGGCGAGGTGGCGCTGCATCGCCGCCTTCCGGCTCAGGTTGATCCTCCCCTGGCGGTCGACCTCGATCACGACGACCATCACCTCGTCACCGACGGACACGACGTCTTCCACCGATGGCACGTGATAGTCGGCGAGCTCGCCGATCCGGACCAGGCCCTCCTTGCCGGGGAGGATCTCGACGAAGGCGCCGAAGCCCATGAGCCGGGTGACCTTGCCGAGGTAGAGCGAGCCGACCTCGACGTCGCGCGTGAGCGACTCGATCCACTGGATCGCCTTGCGGGCGTTGTCGCCCGAGACCGCGGCGATCTCCACCGAGCCGTCGTCCTCGACGTTGATCTCGGTCCCCGTCTCCTCCTGGATCTTGCGGATCATCGAACCGCCTTTGCCGATGATGTCGCGGATCCGCTCGGGATTGATCCTGATGGTCGTGATCCGCGGCGCGAAGTCGCTCATCGCGCCTCGGGTCTCGGGCATGACCTCGGTCATCTTGTCGAGGATGATGAGGCGCGCCTCAAGGGCCTGGGCAAGCCCCTGACGGATGATCGCCTCATTGATGCCCCTGACCTTGATGTCCATCTGGAGGGCCGTGATCCCATCCCGGGTCCCGGTGACCTTGAAGTCCATGTCGCCGAACGAGTCCTCCTTGCCGAGGATGTCCGTCAGGACCGCGAACCGGCCATCCGGCTCGCTGATCAGACCCATGGCCGCGCCGGCGACCGGAGCGCTGATCGGCACGCCGGCGTCCATAAGGGCGAGCGTGGAGCCGCAGGTCGAGGCCATCGACGTCGAGCCGTTCGACGTCACGCACTCGGAGACGAGGCGGATGACGTACGGGAAGTCTTCCTGGCGCGGCAGGACCGGGATGAGGGCGCGTTCGGCGAGGTTGCCGTGGCCGATCTCGCGACGACCGGGGCCGCGCATCGGCTTGTTCTCACCCGTGCTGTAGGGGGGCATGTTGTAGTGGTGGAGGTAGCGCTTCTCGGTCTTCGGGCTGATCGTGTCGATCCGCTGGACATCGGAGCTCGCCCCGAGTGTGGCGACCGTCAATGCCTGCGTCTCACCCCGGGTGAAGAGACCCGAGCCATGTGCCCGCGGCACGAGGCCGACCTCGACCGAGATCGGCCGCAGCTCGTCAGGGGCGCGACCGTCCATCCGGATCTTCTCGCTGAAGACGAGCTCACGGACCGTCTTCTTGTGGACGAGACCGAAGAGCGCCTTGCTCACCCGCGCCTGGCGTCGAGCGGCCTCGAGCAGGCCCTTGGCGTCGCCGCCCGTGCGGTTCGCCCGGATCGACGCGGCGATGCCGTCGTGCAGCGTCTCGATGCGGCCGGGGAGGTCCGCGGCGAAGGCGAGGAGGAGGGCAGCCGTCGCCTCGGCGTCGGGCAGCGCCCGGTGGTTGTTCTCGAGGGCGATGCCGAAGAACTTCGTGAGGTCGGCGAGCTTGTAGCTCTCACTGAACCCCGGATACCCATCCCGGGCGATCACGAGCGTGTCGAGGTAGCGGTCCGGGGCGAAGCGATAGCCGTCGCCCCGAGCCTCCTCGATGAAACCGAGATCGAAGCCGACGGAGTGGCCGACGATCGTGGCATCGCCGGCGAAGACGAGGAACGCTTCGGCAGCCTCACGGGGCGATGGGGCCTTCTTGACGTCCTTGTCGGTGATGCCGTGCATCTGGTTACCGACGATCGAGCGCCCGGGGTTGACGAGGGTCGACCAGCGGTCGACGACCGCGCCGGCCCTGATCCTGACCGCGGCGATCTCGACGAGGTCGGCCATCCTGGGATCCGTGCCGGTCGTCTCGGTGTCGACGACGACGAACTCGGCGCCATCGCGAGCCTTCGCGACGAACCCGAGGACCGAGCCGGTGCCGGGCTCGAGGTACGGCAACACCTTCGCCTTGCCGACCGCCTCGCGGAGCCGCTCCTGGAGGTCGATGAGCGGCTGGATCGCCCGGTGCCCGAAGAGGATCGCCTCGGCCATGACAGCCTCAGGCAGGAGCCTGGCGCCGGCCTCGACCATCATGATCGCGTCGCGGGTGCCGGAGACGACAAGGTCGAGCTCCGACTCCTCGAGCTGGCTCATGGTCGGGTTGACGACGAACTCCCCGCCGATCCGGCCGATGCGGACCGCGCCGATCGGGCCCTGGAACGGGATCTCGCTGATCGTCAATGCCGCCGATGCGGCGACCGTGCCGAGAACGTCCGGGTCGTTCTCCTGGTCCGTCGAGAGGACCGTGAGGACGACCTGGACATCGTCCTTGTAGCCCTCCGGGAAGAGCGGGCGGATCGGCCGGTCCGTCATCCGCGCAGCGAGGATGGCCGCCTCCGAGGGGCGAGCCTCACGCTTGATGAAGCCGCCGGGGATCTTGCCCGCCGCATACATCCGCTCCTCGAAGTCGACCGTGAGCGGGAAGAAGTCGAGGCCGGGCCGTGGCTCCGAGCGGTTCGCGGTGCCGAGCACCATCGTATCGCCGAAACGGACGGTGACCGAGCCACCGGCGAGGCGGGCGAGCTTGCCCGTTTCGATCGTGAGCGTGCGCCCACCGAACTGCGTCTCGAATGTCTGAGACACGGGGATGTGTACCTCCTGCCGTGGAGGAGCGACTGGCCCTGGCGCGAAGACCGACCCGCGCGTGGCGACGTTCCGACGCCGGTCTCCCCGGTCGGTCGGCGACGTGACCCTTAGCGGCGGAGTCCGAGCTGTCCGATGACGGCTCGGTATCGCACGTTGTCCTTCCGGATGAGATAGGCAAGAAGGCGACGGCGATGGCCAACGAGCTTGAGGAGGCCGCGGCGGGAATGGTTGTCCTTCGGGAAGCTCTTCAGATGACCCGTGAGTCCCTTGATCCGCTCCGTCAGGAGCGCGATCTGGACCTCCGGCGATCCGGTGTCTCCCTCGCTCCGGGCGAATGTGGTGACGACCGAGAGCTTCTGTTCCCGCGCGAGCGGCACGCAATCCTCCGACACGATGCTGCTGTGGTGATGGTTCCTTGTCTTTGTCGAACCGGCGGAGGATACCAGCCCCGCACCGATGCGGCAAACGCGCCCCGGCCGGCGCGGCGAGCGGGGAGACAGGATCGCTCAGGCGAAGACGATCCGCAGTGGTCCATCGAACGACCGGTCGAGCTCGATCCGGTCGCTGGTCACGAGCGCCAGGGCGCGAACGGACCGCCTCCCGGGAGGCCGCACCACGACACGGTAGTCTCCAGCCGGCGGCAGGGCGACCGGCAGGGCGAACGACACGATCGAGCCGTTCGGGGCCGCCGACGCCGCTCCGACCACGGCGACCGGACGTCCGAGGAGGCGTTCCGCCCGGGCGAGATCGCCGGCGGCGATCGCGTCGCGCACGTCCGTGCTGCGGACCGCTCCGCCGTCCAGCGTGAACGGCGGCACGACCAGGACCTCGAAGCCGAGCTCGTCGCCGAGGGCGGACACGGTCGCCGGCGTTCCCCGTCGCTCGTGCCCGAATGCCGCATCCGGCGTCATGAGGAAGCCGGCGATCTCGACCCGGGCGGCGATCCGGCCGATGAAGGTGTCGTACTCCGTCGTGCGGAGCGCCTGGTCGAAATGCTGGACGACCGTGGTTTCGACAGCCGCCGCCGCGAGCCGCTCGAGACGCTCCGCCGGATCGCAGAGGAGGGCCGGGGCCTGACCGACGAGGATCTCGTCGGGATGATGGTCGAACGTCACGACCGTCCCGCGCGCGCCGCGATGGCGTGCCTCGCGGACCAGGCGGCGGAGGAGATAGGCATGGCCGAGATGGAGGCCGTCGAAGACGCCCACGACGACGAAGACCGGTCCCCGCTCGGCGGTCAGCGCATCGACGCCCGCGACGACCGCCATCGGAGCGGTCCGTTCAGGCGCGCGATCCATCGGCCACCGCATCGATGAGCACCTTCTCCGGAGCGAGACGACCCTCGGTCCAGCGGGCGATCGCGATGAGTCGATCGTGGTCGTCCACGAGGCGCAGCCGGCCGTCCGGTTCGTCCGGCGCCACGATCGGCTGCGTCGGGCGGATGAACTGGCCCCGCGAGACGGCAGCGACCTCGGCGGGACCGAGGACGACCCTTGGGAACCGCTCGAGGCCGGTCGCGGCTGGCAGGAGGAGATCGGCGAGGCGTGACGGCTCGCTCGTCGCGGCCACCCGGATCTCGTCGATGCCGATCGCATCCTCGAGGCGGAACGGGCCGCTCTCGCGGCGGATCAGGACGCCGAGGTACGCGCCGCTCCCCGTCCGTTGGCCGAGATCCCGGGCGAGCGCCCGGATGTACGTGCCCGCCGAACACTCGACGTCGAGGACGGCCAGTGGACGGTGGGGGTCGGCGTCGTCCCACGCCACAAGCTCAAGGCGATGGACCGTCACGTGCCGCGGCCGGAGCTCGGGCGTCAGTCCGGCCCGAGCCAGGGCGTAGGCACGGCGTCCGCCGACGTTGATGGCGGAGAAGGCCGGCGGGACCTGCTCGAGCTCGCCGCGAAACCCGTCGAGCTCGCGCTCGACGGTCGTGCGATCCGGAGCCGGCCCGGTCGGGGTGAGCTCACCATCGAGATCATCGGTCGTCGAATGGGCGCCGAAGCAGACCGTCGCCCGATACACCTTGCGGTCGCCAAGGTGATACTCGACGAGGCGGGTCGCCCGGCCAAGGAAGATCGGGAGGACGCCGCTCGCGAATGGGTCGAGCGTCCCGCCGTGGCCGACGCGCCGGATCCCCGACAGCCGCCGGACGAGCGCGACGACATCGTGCGAGGTGGGGCCGGTCGGCTTCGCGACGACGAGGATTCCGGACGCGTCCGCCTCCCGGAGCGCCTCGGTCACGTCCGGCGATCCACCCGTGCCGCCAGCTCGCGCGCCACGACGAGCGCCGCGTCGCGAGCGGCGCCGAGGGGCAACGGGATCGTCGCTCCTGCCGCCCGGGCGTGGCCGCCACCACCGAAGCGACCGGTGAGGACGGTCGCATCCACGCCGCCGGGTCGCGTCCGCACACTCAGCCGCGTCGTGTCGCGGTGGTCCTTGAGGAGCATGACCACCTCAGCCCGATCCGCCTGGGAGAGCAGGTCGATGAGTCCCTCGGCGTGGGCGGGCACGGCGCCGCTCGCCACGACGTCCGCGTCCGTGAGCGTCGACCACAGGACCCGACCCTCGTCGACGGTCTCGAGCCGGTCGAGGACGCGGCCGAAGAGGCGGAGCTGCGCGTCCGGCTTCGAGCGGTACAGCCGACGCGAGATCTCGGAGAGCGGCGCGCCAGCCGCCACGAGGGCGGCCGAGACGGCGAGCGTTCGCGGCGTCGCGTTCGGGTGGGCGAACGTCGCGGTGTCCATGACGATGCCCGCCATGAGCGCCGTCGCGAGCGCGCCGTCCCCGGTCTCGAACGGCACGCCGAGGCGCGCGGCGAGCAGGCCGACCATCTCGCACGTCGCGGCAGCCGCCGGGTCCACCCAGTCCGTCGGTCCGGCGGTGTCATTCGAGATGTGGTGGTCGATGACGACCCGCGGCAGGGCCTCGAGGATCGCCCGCTGCCGCCGGCCAACCTCGCCGATCCGGTCGAGCGATCCGCAGTCCGAGACGACGAGGAGGTCGTACTCGACGCCGGGCTCCGGGTCCGTCCGGAAACCGTCCTTCCCCGGGAGGAAGTCGTAGGCGGGCGGCGGTGGGTCCGAGCAGACGAGCGTGGTGCGCCCGCCGTGCTCGCCGACGATCAGGCCCACCGCGATCGACGCCCCGAGGGTGTCGGCATCGGGATTCTCGTGGCTGACCGCGAGGACGCGCCGCGCGCCGCCGATGGCGTCGATGACGGCAATCGGGACGTCCGTCGCCCACGGTCGGAGGTCGAGCGGTCCGATCATCGGGCTCGGCCGCGACGGCGCGTCCGGGCGGCCGGCCGGCGCAGCGCGGCGAACTCGGCCGCCGCGGCACCGAAGCCGTCCGGGCGCGACGGCGGGTCCACTGCAGCATCCGCGGCCGCATCAGCCGGGACGATCGGCGCTCTCGTCGGGGTCGGCAGGGACTCGCCGGCCGGCTCGTCCGGTGTCGCGCCGCCGGTTTCTATCGCGTCGATGAGCCGGAGGACGCGGGTGCCCCGTTCGATGGAGTCGTCGAGGCGGACGTGGAGGTCCGGGATCCGCCGGAGCCGCAGGCGGGTCCCGAGCTCGCGACGGATGAAGACCATCGCATGCTCGAGCGCGCGAATCGTCTCGGTCCGTTCGGCCGAGCCGCCGATGACGCTGACCCAGACCTTCGCGTGGCGGAGATCGGGGGTCGTCTCGACACTGGTCACCGTCGCGAAGCCGATCCGCGGATCGGCGACCTCGCGTTCGAGCATCGCGCCGATCTCCTGGCGGAGGAGCTCGTCGATCCGTTCGGTGCGCTGCGTCATCGCGGTGCCCGGCGGCCGATCCGACCGCTCAGGCGGACGCGGCGCGGCTGATCGTCTGGCTCGAGAAGCACTCGATGACGTCGCCCTCCGCGATATCGTGGAACCCGGCGAGCCCGATTCCGCACTCGAAGCCGGTGGCCACCTCGCGGACGTCGTCGCGGAAGCGGCGGAGCGACTCGATCCGGTCGGTCGCGATGATCTTGCCACCGCGCCAGACCCGGGCCCCGCCGCGGACCATCCGGCCATCCGTGACGTACGAACCGGCGATCACCGTGTTCTTGCCGACCCGGATGACCTGGCGGACCTCTGCCCGGCCTTCGACCGCCTCGACGATTTCCGGCTCGAGGAGGCCCTTGAGGGCCGCGTCGATGTCGTCCGTCAACTTGTAGATGATGTCGTAGATCCGGACGTCGACGCCCTCGGCCTCGGCAGCCCGGCGAGCCGTCTCGGTGATCTTCGTGCTGAAGCCCACGACGATCGCATCGGATGCCGCGGCGAGCATGATGTCATTGTCCGTGATGTCGCCGGCGGCCTCGTGAAGGACGTTGATGCGGACCTCGTCGGAGCTGATCTGTTCGAGGGCGTGGGTGATCGCCCCGAGCGACCCCGAGACGTCCGTCTTGAGGATGATCCGGAGCTCCTTCGCCTGGCCGGTCTGGATCTGGCGGTAGAGGTCCTCGAGCGTAGCTCGCCCGCTCCCCTCCCCCGCACGTGCGGCGGTCGCGGCGCGACGCGTCTCGACGAGCGTCCGCGCCTCCTTCTCATCGGCGACGACCCGCAGGATGTCGCCGGCGGCCGGCACGGAGGAGAGTCCGAGGACGACGACCGCGCTCGACGGGCCGGTCTTCGCCACTCGCTTGCCGGCACTGTTCTCGAGCGCCCGGACCTTGCCGAACGTCTCCCCGACGACGATGACGTCGCCCACCCGGAGGGTCCCTGTCTGGACGATCGCGGTCGCCACCGGACCGCGACCCTTGTCGAGCTCCGCCTCGACGATCGTGCCGACGGCCGGGCGCTTCGGGTTGGCCGTGAGCTCCTGGAGATCGGCGACGAGGAGGATCATGTCGAACAGCTCGGTGAGCCCGAGTCGCGCCTTGGCCGAGACCGCCACGAGGGGCGTGTCGCCGCCGTATTCCTCGACGATGACGTTCGCCTCGGACAGCTCGGTCTTCACGCGCTCCGGGTTGGCGTCCGGCTTGTCGATCTTGTTGAGGGCGATGATGATCGGCACCTTCGCCGCCCGGGCGTGGTGGATCGCCTCGAGGGTCTGCGGCATGACGCCGTCATCCGCGGCGACGACCACGACGGCGATGTCCGTGACCCGCGCGCCGCGCGCCCGCATCGCGGTGAACGCCTCATGGCCGGGCGTGTCGAGGAAGACGACCCGCCGGCCGTCCTTGTCGACCTCGCTCGCCCCGATGTGCTGGGTGATGCCGCCGCGCTCACCGGCGGCCACCTCGGTGGTCCGGATCGCGTCGAGCAGGCTCGTCTTGCCGTGGTCGACATGGCCCATGACCGTGACGATGGGCGCCCGCGGCACGAGGAGCGACGGATCGTCCGCCTCGAAGAGGACCTCCTTGGTCGCTTCGGCCGTGGGCTCTTCCGCCGTCCCGTCGGCGTTGACAGCCCCGCCGTTGGCGGTGGAGGTCTCGGCGACATCGAAGCCGAGCTCGCCTGCCACGAGCGACGCGGTGTCGCGATCGATGAGCTGATTGATCGTCGCGAAGATGCCGCTCTTGATGAGCTCACGGATGACGTCCGCCGGGTTCACGGACAGCAGCTCCGCGAGCTCCTTCACCGTGATCGTCGACGGCAGCTCGATCGCGCCACGCTCGCGCGGATCCGCCACCTGGACGACCGCCGCGACGAACGCTCCGTCGCGACGCGGCGGTTTGCGGGGGCCTCGACGGCCGCGGGTGCCGCTCCTACTCCTGGCCATGGGTCCCTCCTCGGGTTTCGATCATCTGGTCATGAGCCGGCGGGTCGCCGGCGAGATACGCGCGCACGTCGTCCGACAGCGAGATCTCGAGGGCGCGTCCGAGTCCACCCTTCTCGAGGGCGGTCGCTCGACAGGCGCCGTCCACGCACAGGTACGCGCCTCGGCCGGAGCGCCGGCCCGACGGGTCGACGGCCATGGCGCCGTCCGCTGTCCGGACGATCCGCACGAGGTCGCGCTTGTCGCGAGCCGTCCGACAGGCGACACAGGTCCGGGTCGGGGCCGGCCGTGAGCGACGGGCCGCGACGCCATGCGTCGTGCCGACGGCGCCTACGACGCCACCTCCCCGCCCGCGGTCGATGCCGGCGATCGCTTCGCCCTCGCCGGCCGCGTCGTCGGGGGATCGGCCGGCAGCGCGTCCGCAACCGCGGCGGCCGGGGCCTCGCCAGCGGCCGGGGCCTCGCCAGCAACCGCGGCGGCCGGGGCCTCGCCAGCGGCCGGGGCGTCGGTGACCTTCGCCTCCGCTGCGGCCTTCGCCTCGGCGACGGAGACGTCGCTCCGGATGTCGATCCGCCAGCCGCTGAGCTTGGCCGCGAGCCGGGCGTTCTGGCCCTCGCGCCCGATGGCCAGCGAGAGCATGCGCTCCGGGACGGTCACGCTTGCGATCCGCCGCTCCTCGTCGATATCGACCCCGAGGACCTGGGCAGGCGAAAGCGCGTTCGCGACGAAGACGGCAGGGTCGTCGTTCCACGGGATGACGTCGATCTTCTCGCCACCGAGCTCGGCGACGACGGACTGGACCCGGGCGCCGCGCTGGCCCACGGTCGCGCCCACCGGATCGAGGCCGTCCTGCCGGCTCGCGACGGCGACCTTGCTGCGGCTGCCCGCCTCGCGGGCGATCGCCTTGATCTCCACCGTCCCGGCGTGGATCTCCGGCACCTCGAGCTCGAACAGCCGGCGGAGGAAGCCCTTGTGGGTCCGACTGACGAAGATCTGCGGGCCCCGCGTCGAGCGCCGGACCTCGAGCACGAAGGCCTTGACGTTCTGGCCGATGCGGTAGTGCTCGACGGTCGACTGCTCGGTGGTCGCAAGGATGGCCTCCACGCCCTTGCCGACGTCGAGGATGATCGCCCGAGGCTCGACGCGGTTCACCGTCCCGGTGATCATCTCGCCCTCGCGACTCGCGAACTGATCGAAGACGACGTCCCGTTCCGCTTCCCGGAGCCGCTGCAGGACGACCTGCTTCGCGGTCTGGGCATGGATCCGGCCGAAGTGCTGCGGATCGAGCTCCTCGGTCTGGACGAGGTCCCCGAGCTGGGCGGCCGGGTCGTGGTGGCGGGCCTCGTCAAGGGTGAACTCCGTCGCCGGGTCTTCCACATCTGCCACGACGGTGCGGGCGCGAAAGGCATGGATGCGGCCGGTCTCGCCGTCGATCCGGACCTGGATGTCCTCGTCGCCTTCCGTGCGCCGCCAGGCGGCCTGGATGGCGTCCTCGATCGTGTGGATGAGCTGTTCGCGCGGGACCTGCTTCTCGGCGTTGAGCTGGAGAAGGGCACCCACGAATTCTCGACTCATGTTGCTCCTCCCAGTCGTCGGTACGGTCCACGCCGGCCGCTCATAAAGAAACGTGGGGGTCACCCACGTCGCAAGGCGGCCATTCGGTTCCGCGGCAGTATACACCGGCGACTCCGGCCGACCCCCTCGTCCTCCGGCAGGATTCAGGCCCCGGCGAGCGGTGCGGCCGTGCTCACGGACGGGAAGCGCCGCTCGACATACGACTCGAGCAGCTCGGTGAACTCGCCCACGATCCGGTCGCCGCGCAGCGTCCGGTCGAGCTTTCCGTCGACGAAGACCGGCGCCACCGGCTCCTCGAACGTCCCCGGCAGGCTGATCCCGATGTCGGCGTGCTTGCTCTCCCCGGGTCCATTGACGACGCAGCCCATGACGGCGACCCGCAGGTCCTCGACGCCCGGATGCGACAGGCGCCAGGTGGGCATCCGGTCGCGGAGATAGACCTGGATGTCGCGCGCCATCTCCTGGAAGAACGTCGAGGTCGTTCGACCGCAGCCCGGACACGCGCTCACCTGTGGCAGGAACGAACGGATGCCGAGCGACTGGAGGACCTGCTGGGCGATCTCCACCTCGCGCTCGCGCGGCGCACCGGGCTCGGGCGTGAGGGAGACGCGGATCGTGTCGCCGATCCCCTCGTCGAGGAGGATCGCGAGGCCGGCGGTGGACGAGACGATCCCCTTGTCGCCCATGCCCGCCTCCGTGAGGCCGAGGTGGAGCGGCAGGTCCGTGCGGGCCGCGAGGCGGCGGTAGACATCGACGAGGTCGCGGACGCCGGACACCTTCGCCGAGAGGATCATCCGGTCATGGTGGAGGCCCACCGACTCGGCGAGCTCGGCCGAACGGATCGCCGATTCGACCATCGCCCGGATCATCACCTCCCGGGCGTCGGCGGGCTCCGACGATCGGGCGTTCTCGTTCATGAGCTCGGTGAGGAGTGCCTGGTCGAGCGAACCCCAGTTCACGCCGATGCGGACCGGCCGGTCGTTGTCGATGGCGATGCGGACGATCGTCGCGAAGTTCTCGTCGTGCCGCTTCGCGCCGACGTTGCCGGGGTTGATGCGGTACTTCGCCAGGAGGGCCGCGGTCGCCGGATGGCGGGCGAGCAGGAGGTGGCCGTTGTAGTGGAAATCGCCGATGACCGGGACGTCCACCCCGAGGCCGCGGACCCTGGCGATCATCTCCGGCACGGCGGCAGCTGCGGCCTCCGTGTTCACCGTCACCCGCACGAGCTGCGAGCCCGCGTGCGCGAGCCGGGCGACCTGGATCGCGGTCGCGTCGGCGTCCGCGGTGTCCGTGTTCGTCATCGACTGGACGACGACCGGATGGGCGCTCCCGACGAGGACGCCGCCGACGTCGACGCTGACGCTGGGACGACGCCGCGGGCGGAGCGAGCTCGGGTCGACTGCGCCGCTCATCCCCCGCCGCCGATCTGGCGGGCGATGTCGAAGAACGTGATCCAGGCGAGGAAGGCCATGAGGACACCGAAGCCGACGAGATACGTCAACCGTTCGATCTGCAGCGACAGCCGCTTCCCGACGATCGCCTTGAGGGCGAGGACGAGCATCCGTCCGCCGTCGAGCGGCGGCAGCGGAAGGATGTTCACGAGGGCGAGATTCGCCGACAGCAGTCCGGCCAGGTAGAGCGTCGCGATGGGACCCTGCTGCCAGAAGACGTCGCCGACACCGACCGCGATGCCGACCGGGCCCTGAACGGGCGGCGCTTGCGTCGGGCGGTTGACGATCGCGTCTCCGAGCTGACCGAGCCCCGAGGCGATGAGGCCGAACGCTTCACCGGTTCGGGCAAGGCCGAAGGCGAGGGCGTCGGCCGGTGAGCGGGTGAACGGCGTCGCGAGAGCCGTGAACGTGGCTCCCGAGATGCCGAGCGGTCCGTGCGTGGCATCGAGGGCGGCGGGCGAGCGGAGCTTGACCACGATCGTGTCGGTCGTGCCGCTCGGATGGAGCACGCCGAGCGTCACGGTGTGCCCGGCCCGCGATCGGAGAAGATCGATCATCCGGCCACCGCCGTCGAAGTCGTGGAACGACTGACCGTCCACGCTGACGACCCGGTCGCCCGCCGCCGGATCGGACGACGCCCCGGTGCCCTGGAGGCCGGCGAGGGCCGCTGGCGATCCGGTCTGCACGACGCGGAAGCCGAGCGCCCCGGTCTGCCCGGGCAGCCAGCCGATGGTGGTGAAGATCGCAACCGCGAGCAGCACGTTCATCGCCACGCCCGCGACGAGGATGACGAGCTTGAGCGGGAGTCCGGCTCGCGAGAAGGAATGTGGATCGTCCGATCCGCCCTCCTCTCCTTCGAGCTTGACGAAGCCACCGAGCGGCAGCCAGTTGAGCGTGTAGAGCGTCTCGCCATGTGAGCGCAGGACGCGGGCGCGCGGCGGGAACCCGATCCCGAACTCGAGGACGCGGACTCGCGCGATCCGGGCCATGGCGAAATGGCCAAGCTCGTGGACGATCACGAGGACGCCGAGGATGAGGACGAAGACGACGAGGGTGATCGCGCTCTGCGCAAGGTCCGTGAGAACGGTCACCCAGGGGCTCCTTCAGCGGCCGCGTTCGCGTGAGGCGCCGCGAACGCGGCGCGGATCTCTCGTTCCAGGGCGGCGAGTCCGTCGACGTCCGGGTGCTGGTCCGGGCCGAGTCCGAACCGCTCGACAGCATCGTCGAGCAGCCGAGGGATCCCGCCGAAGCTGAGGGTCCCGTCGAGGAACCGGCCCACGGCGAGCTCGTCGGCGACGATGAACGCGGCGGTCGCACGGGGTCCGATGAGGCCGGCCTCGCGAGCGATCGCGAGGGCGGGGAACCGGGTCACGTCCGGCCGCCGGAACGTGAGTGAGCCGACGGCGACGAGGTCCGGCGCAGTCGAAGGCGAGACGCGGCGGTCGGGGAAGGTGAGGGCGTACTGGATGGGGAGGCGCATGTCCGGCGTGCCCAGCTGGGCCTTGAGCGACCCGTCCACGAACACGACGGCCGAGTGGACGACGCTCTGCGGATGGACGACGACGTCGATCGCGTCGTAGCCGACATCGTACAGCCAGTGCGCCTCGATCACCTCGAGACCCTTGTTGGCAAGGGTGGCCGAGTCGACCGTGATCTTCGCGCCCATCCGCCAGGTGGGGTGGCGAAGCGCCAGTTCGGGGGTCACGGTGGCGAGTTCGGCCGCGGACGTGTCGAGGAACGGACCGCCGGAGGCGGTGAGGACCAGTCGCGCGACATCGGCCATCCGTTCGCCGGCAAGGCACTGCCAGATCGCCGAGTGCTCCGAATCGATGGGCCGGAGCCACGCGAGCGGCGAGGCGAACGGATCGGTCGGGTCGGCTGCGGCGCGCGCGGCGGCGCGGGCTCGGACGAGCGGCATCGCGAGGTGGCCAGCGGCGACGAGGGTCTCCTTGTTCGCCGTGGCGACGACCCGCCCGGCCGCGAGCGCGGCAAGCGTCGCCCGCAGTCCGACGAGGCCGGACGTCCCGACGAGGACGAGATCGACGTCGTCGCGGCGCGCGATCGCCTCGAGGGCCTCGTCGCCGCCGAGCCGCGCGATCCCGGCCGGGAGGTCGAGCCCGGCGAGGGCACCCGGATCGCGGAGGGCCACCATCGACGGACGGAGGCGAAGCGCCTGCTCCCCGAGGAGCGCCGCGTCGCGGCCGGCAGCGAGGGCGACGACGCGGAATCCGTCGCCGAGCCGGGAGAGGACGTCGACGGCCTGCCGACCGATCGACCCGGTGGAGCCGAGGAGGGCGACCCGGATCGGTTCCCGACGATCAGCGGACGACGGCGACGACATACAGTGTCACGACCGGTGCAGCGAAGAGGAACGAGTCGAGGCGGTCGAGGACACCGCCGTGGCCCGGGATGAGCGATCCCGCGTCCTTCACCCCCCCGGCCCGCTTGAGCATCGACTCCGCGAGGTCGCCGGCCTGTGCCGCGAGCGCAGTCAGGGGTCCGAGCAGGACACCGCCGAGCGGGGCCTGACCGAGCGCCGCGAGCAGGAGCGAAGCGACGACCGTCGCCGCGACGACACCGCCGACGAGGCCCTGATAGGACTTCGAGGGCGACAGGTGGACGAGGAAGCGATCCCGGCCGATCCAGCGGCCGACGAGATATGCCCCGCTGTCGTACGCCCAGACGGTGAGCACGAGCAGGAGGATCCAGCCGCGATCCGCTCCGAGGCCGGCGAGGACCGACCCCGATGGCACGGTCGGCGCGACAAGGCCGAGGCGGGCGATCGAGCCGAGCAGTCCGACGTACACCGCGCCGAACAGCGTCCCGATCCACGAGCGGAGTCCCTCAGCGGGGTCCGGCCGGGCGAAGGAGCCGATCGCGATGAGGACGACGCCGATCCCGAGGACAAGGGCCGCCTTGTCCGCGAGTTCGACCGGCGCCGCCGCCGCGAGCACGATCGCGGCGGCGAGCGCCGCACCGAGGATCGGCAGCGACGGGATGCCGGCCCGGTCGAGGATCCGGTACACCTCGATCGCCCCGACGGCCGCGAGGGCGGCGAGGCCGATCGCGATCCACGGCATGCCGAGGAGGAGGACGACGAGGAGCGGTGGGACGAACACCGCCGCGCTCGCCGCGCGCTGCTCCACGCCCTGCCGACCTGACGTCAGCGGCCGAACCGCCGCGTTCGGCGGGCGAACTCGGCGACCGCGGCGTCGAACGCGTCGGGGCCGAAGTCCGGCCAGAGGAGGTCGCTCGTGTAGAGCTCGGCGTAGGCGGCCTGCCAGATGAGGAAGTTCGACAGTCGTTGCTCGCGTCCGGTCCGGATGACGAGATCCGGATCCGGCAGACCGGCCGTGTAGAGCGCACCGGAGATCGCCGCCTCGTCGATCTCGTCCGGAGGGATCCCACTGGCGGCGAGGCGCCGGAAGGCGTCGACGAGCTCGGTCCGACCCGCGTAGTTGAAGGCGATGTTGAGGAGAAGCCGGTCCCCGCCCGAGGTCTCTGCGAGCGCGCCGCCAATGGACTCTCGGGTCCCGACCGGCAGCTCGCCGATCCGACCGAGGAGTCGCACCCGGACGCCCTCCGAGCGCAGCTCGGCGGTCTCGTCGCGGAGCGCGCCTTCGAGGAGCGTGAAGAGTCCGCTCACCTCGTCGTCGGAGCGCGCCCAGTTCTCGCGACTGAACGCATAGAGGGTGAGGACCGGGATCCTCCGCCGGACCGCGTGGCGGAGGACGGCACGGATCGCCTCGACGCCCGCGGCATGCCCCTCGAGGTCCGTGACGTCATGGTCGCGGGCCCAGCGTCGGTTGCCGTCCATGATGATCGCGACATGCTGCGGCAGCTCCGAAGGCCGAGCCTCGACATCGATGACCGCCGTCGCTGCCGGCGCGTCGGCCGGTCGGGCGAGGGAGAGGTCCTCCGCCGCGCGCGGCGCCTCGGCGGCGGGCGCTGTCGGCGCGTCGGCGACGGCGGGCGCATCCGTCCGATGGGCGAGCGGGATGCGAGCCTCCGGGCCGGCCACTAGACCTCGAGGACCTCCTGCTCCTTGTGGGCACCGATCCTGTCGACCTCGCCCGTGTGGCGATCGGTGAGCTTCTGGATCGCGTCGAGCTCGCGATGCGCATCGTCCACTCCGAGTGCCCCGTCGCGCTCCTCACGCTTGAGAAGGTCGCTCGCCTCCCGGCGGAGGTTGCGGATCTCGACGCGCGCCTCCTCCATCCGCTTGTGGACGAGCTTGACGATGTCGCGCCGCCGCTCCTCCGTCAAGGGCGGGATGTTGAGTCGCACGACCGTTCCGTCGACGTTCGGAACGAGGCCGATATCGCTCTTCTGGATCGCCTTCTCGATCGCTCCGAGGACGCCGCGGTCCCACGGCTGGATGACGATCTGGTGGGCCTCCGGGACGCTGATCCCGGCGAGCTGGTTGAGCGGCGTCTGGGTGCCGTAGTAGTCGACGTGGATCCGCTCGACGAGCGCCGTCGAGGCGCGCCCGGTGCGGATCCCGGCGAAATCGCGCTCCATCGCCTCGACCGCGCGGCCCATCTTGCGGTCCGCGTTGCCGATGACCTCGGAGCTCATGCCGCCGGGGCCCCGCTCGGCGTCGCCCCGATGAGGGTCCCGACCGCCTCACCGCGCGCGACCCGGGTGATGTTGTCCGGGCGGTTCAGGTCGAACACGACGATTGGGAGGTCGTTCTCCATGCAGAGGCTTACAGCCGTGGCGTCGAGGACGCGCAGCCGGTCGCGAAGCACGTCGCCATAGCTGAGGCGGTCGTACCGCTTCGCGTTCGGATGGGTCAGCGGATCGGCGTCATACACCCCGTCCACCTTCGTCGCCTTGAGGATCACCTCGGCTCCGATCTCGACCGCGCGCAGGGCAGCCGCCGTGTCCGTGGTGAAGTACGGGTTGCCCGTCCCGGCCGCGAGGATGACGACTCGACCCTTTTCCAGGTGACGGACCGCCCGGCGGCGGATGTACGGCTCGGCGACCTCGTTCATCCCAATGGCACTCATGACCCGGGTCTGGACACCCGCCCGCTCGAGGGCGTCCTGGAGCGCCAGCGCGTTCATGACGGTCGCGAGCATGCCGATGTAGTCGCCGGTCGCGCGATCCATGCCCTTGGCGGCTGCCGCGAGGCCGCGGAAGATGTTGCCACCGCCCACGACGATCCCCATCTCCACGCCGAGGCCGCGGACCTCGGCGACCTGATGGGCGATGAACGAGCAGAACGCGGGATCCACGCCGTAGGCGCGATCGCCGAGCAACGCCTCGCCGGAGAGCTTGAGCAGGATCCGTCGGTAGCGGATGCGGCCGCCGTCGGACGGATCGTCCGGACTCTCGGCGGTCACCGTCGTCTCGGCGGCCGTGCCGGCCTCGCTCACAACTCCTCCCCGAGTTCGTAGCGGACGAAGCGTCGGACACGGATGTTCTCGCCGATGGTCGCGATGGCGTCGGTCACCAGCTCGCGGACCGTCATCTCGGTATCGCGGAACGGCTGATCGAGGAGGCATACCTGCGTGTACCACTTCTTCAGCTGGCCGTCGACGATCTGGGCGCGGATCGCCTCGGGCTTCTTCTGCACGGTCTCATCGGCGAGGAGCTCTGCCCGCTTCGCCTCGAGGACCGCTGCCGGGATGTGATCGACGTCGACGTACTCGGGACGCAGTCCGGCGACCTGGATGGCGAGGTCGCGGACGAGCTTCTGGTACCGCTCGGTGCGGGCCACGAAGTCCGTCTCGCAATTCACCTCGATGAGGACGCCGATCCGTCCGCCCGTGTGGATGTAGCTGCCGACGAGACCGTCCCGTGCGTCGCGACCGGCCTTCTTCGCGGCCGCGGCCTGACCACGCTCCCGCAGCAGGGCGACGGCGGCCTCGACGACCCCGCCCGTCTCCTCGAGGGCTCGCTTGCAATCCATGAACCCGGCACCGGTCCGCTCGCGCAGTTCCTTGACCGCGGCCGCCGAGATCTCCGCCATGCTCGTCTCGTTCTCCAGTCTTCGCCGTCCACCCGTCAGGTCGACGGTCAACGTCGCTTCACGCCAGCCGACCCGTCATCGCGGACCGGCGCTCGGTTGCACACGCCGGGGTGCTCCGGTCAGCCCGCCACGACACCGCCGACGGATGCCTCGACCGCGACCACTGGATCGCCCGCCCCGTCGGCGGCCTCGGCCTTCTCCGCCGCCTCGCGGGCGAGCTCTGCGGCGATCTCGTCGGCCGAGGCCTCCGGAGCGACCACCTCCGGCACATCCGCGGCGCGATGGGCGCCGGGCAGGAGGTCATCCTCATCCGGCTCGAACGTCAGGGCGGCGCCGCCGGCGAGAGCGGCGACGTAGGCATCCGCGGCGCTGTCGTCGAACTCGTCGAGGGCGACGGGGGCCGCCTCGGCGACCTCGTCCGGCTCCGAGGCAAGCCGGGCCGCGCGCTCGCGGGCACCCTCGATGCACGCGTCCGCCACGAGCGAGCACACGAGCCGGATCGCCCGGATCGCATCGTCGTTGCCGGGGATGATGTAGTCGAGCTCGTCCGGATCGACGTTCGTGTCGCCCGTGCCCGTGATCGGGATCTCGAGCTTGATGGCCTCGGTCACGGCGATCCGCTCGCGGTGTGGATCGACGATGAAGATCATGCCGGGCAGGCGCTTCATTCGCCGGATCCCGCCGAGGGTGAGGTTGAGCTTCGAGAGCTCCTCGGTGAGCTTCGCCGCTTCCTTCTTCGTCATCCGCTCGAAGTCGCCCGCCGCCTGACGTGCCTCGAGCTGTTCGAGCAGCCCGATCCGCTTCTTGATCGTCACGAAGTTCGTCAGCATCCCGCCGAGCCAGCGCTTGTTGACGTAGAGCTGACCGGCGCGCGTCGCCTCCTGGGCGATCGGCTCCTGGGCCTGCTTCTTCGTGCCGACGAACAGGACGGTCTCGCCCCGGCCGACGGTCTCGCGCACGGCGTCGAGGGCCACGTCGAGCCGCTTGACGGTCTGGGCGAGGTCGATGATGTGGATCCCGTTGCGCTCCGCGAAGATGAACGGGCGCATCTTGGGATTCCAGCGGCGCGTCTGGTGGCCGAAATGGATGCCGGCCTCGAGCAGCTGCCGCATCGACACGGTGGGCACGGGTGGACCTCCTGTTGGTTCGAACCTCCGCGCGTCTCTGTCCCGGGACCGCGATCGGACGATGGGTCGTCCTCGCGGCACCGCTCCGGGCAGTGACAGTCGCGCGTGTGAGCTCCGCCGACCGGGAACATCCCGCCGACGGGCGTGCCGCTCGTGCGGCCGGCGGAGTGTAGCACAGGGTCCGGCGAGCTCCCGACCATCGTCAGTGCTCCTGGACCGAGGCCTAGATCACGATCCGGCGAGGACCGCCCGATGGTGGCGGACCCGCGGCGGTCGCGTCGCGTCCAGGCCCGGTTCGACGACGACGAGATCCACCCGCAACGGGAGATGCGGCAGCGACCGACCGTTCGCCAGCCGATCCGATGCCATGAGTCGTCCGATCGCCCGCCGGATGCGGGCCCGCTTCGCCCGATCGAAGGACTCCTCGACGAGTCCGAAGTCGCGACGGCCGCGCCAGCGGACCTCGACGATGACGAGCGCGGCAGGCGGACCGGGATCGATCGCGACGAGGTCGAGCTCATCCCGCCCGAGCCGGACGTTCCGGCCGAGCGGCGTCCACCCGGCGGCCTCGAGGCGCGCCGCCACGAGGTCCTCCGCCGCCGCTCCGCGATCCTGGGCCAGGGTGCTCATCGCTCGATGATGGCCGTTTCCCGTCACCGCGGACTCACCGGCGCCCGGATCAGCCGCCGGGCGACCCCTCCGCGACGGCCTCCCACAACGTGGCCGTCTCGACGATCGAGCAGGAGTTGAACGTCAGTCGGTGGATCGGCGACGCTCCGAGCGCGCGAAGGCCAGCCCGATGCTCGGGTGCCGCGTATCCCTTGTTCCGGGCGAGGTCGTACCCCGGATATCGCCCGTCGAGCTCCACCATGAGGCGATCGCGGGCGACCTTCGCCACGACGGACGCAGCCGCCACGGAAGCGCACAGGCGGTCCCCGTCGATGACGACCCGCTGCCGGATCGACAGCTCCGGCAGGTGGAGCGTCCCGTCCAGGAGCAGCACGTCGGGACGGACCGCCAGGCGGCTCGCCGCGAGCTGGGCGGCGAGCAGCGTCGCCTGCAGGATGTTGATGCCATCGATGATCGCCGGCTCCACGAACGCCACGGCCCAGGCGACGGCGCGGGCCGTGATCTCGACCGCGAGTCGCTCACGCTCGGCTCGGTCGAGGAGCTTGGAGTCGCGGAGTCCCCGGGGACACCATCCCGGAGGCAGGATGACCGCGCCGGCGGCGACGGGGCCGGCGAGACAGCCACGACCGACCTCATCGATGCCGGCGATGAATCGATGACCGCGCCGGGCGAGATCGAGTTCCTCGGCGAAGTCCGGGTCGCGCCGCTCGCGATGCCACGGCGCGACGAACGCCCGGCCTCCGGGAGCCGCGGGCGAGGGGAATGACGGTCGATGCCGCGCGGCGGAACGCGCAGGGGTCGCGGAGCGAAGTCGCGCGTCGGGCTGCCGAAGGCTCGGCGCCACGCCGCTCCCGGTCAGGACTTCGAGGGTACGGAGGCCTCACCCGTCGGCGAGCTGGCCGCCGTCGGACTCTTCGGCCGTCGCTCACGGAGCGTCGCCGCCTTGCCGACGCGACCGCGGAGGAAGTACAGCTGTGCGCGCCGCACCTGGCCGTGACGCATGACCTCGATCTTCTCGATCCGTGGGCTGTTCACCTTGAACGTTCGCTCCACGCCGACGCCGCTCGCGATGCGCCGGACGGTGATGGAGCGGGTGATGCCGCCGCCGCGGAGCCGCATGACGACGCCCTCGAAGACCTGGATCCGCTCCCGGGTGCCCTCGACGACCTTGGCACTCACCCGGACGGTATCCCCGGTGGCGAGTTCCGGGAGGTCGGTCCGGATCTGGTCGCTTACGATCTCGTCGAGTACGTTCACGCGGAGGTCCACCTTCATCGATCGGCAGCCGGAGGCTGCGCTGTGTTCGGAGGAAACGGGCCGCGCGGTGCGGTCGACGGCGGAGTATAGCATGAGGTCGACGGCCGCCAGCCACACCTGCGGCGGTCTGCCGATGGCGCCCTGCGCAGCCGCTCAGCGACCCGAAGGCTCGTCGGCCGCACCCTCGGCCGCGATCTCGTCGAGGAGTCGCCGCTCGGTCGGCGAGATGGCCCGCTCGGCGAGGAGATCCGGACGCCGAGCGAGCGTCCGTCGAAGACTCTCGCGGAGCCGCCAGCGTCGCACCGCTGCATGGTCGCCCGAGACGAGGACGGATGGCACATCTGCCCCTTCGAATGACGCCGGCCGGGTGTACTGCGGGTATTCGAGGAGCCCCTCGGAGAACGACTCCTCCGTGATGGACGCGGCCTCGATCGCTCCCGGCAGCAACCGGATCGTCGCGTCGATGACGACGAGGGCGGCCAGCTCGCCGCCGGTGAGGACGTAGTCGCCGATCGACAGCTCGAGGTCGGCGAGCGTCCGGATCCGCTCGTCCACCCCTTCGTATCGCGGGCAGATGAAGACGAGGTGCGATCGCCGGGCGAGGTCTTCGGCCCGCGTCTGACGGAACGGTTCGCCCGCAGCGTCGAGGAGGATGACGAACGAATCCGGGCGCCGGAGCTCGCGCAGTGCGGCCGCCACCGGCTCCGGACGGAGGACCATCCCCGCGCCCCCGCCATACGGGTAATCGTCCACCGCCCGATGGCGCCCGAGGCCCCAGTCCCGGAGATCGCGGACGGTGACAGCGGCGAGCCCTCGCTCGACGATCCGGGCCGGGATGCTCTCGCCGAGCGGGCCCGTCACCATGCCGGGAAAGAGGGTGAGGACGTCGATCTCGAGCATCAGGAGGCCGGTGGTCCGTCCGGCGCGGGTCGGACCCGTCGCGGGCGTGGCTCCCGGCGCGCCTTCGCCGCCCTCGGCGGCCCGAGGCCGAGCGCGTCCACGTCGACGACGATCTCGCCACGCTTCGGAGCGAGGATCCGGACGACAGCCCGGACGACCGGAACGTCGAACTCACCATACGGCTCGCCGCGCACGACGAAGACCTCTGCCCCCGCGACCCGATAGATGTCGTGGACGACCCCGAGCTCGCGGTCGTGGAGGTCGCGGACCGTCGCCCCGATCACGTCGTGCCAGTAGTACGCCCCGCGCGGCAACGCCGAGTCGGGGCCGACGACCGCCTCAAGGTAGCGGCCCCGGAGGTGCTCTGCGGCGGTCCGGTCCGTCGCCTCGGCGAACCGGACTCGCCATCCCGGGCCGTCCGGGATTGCGATCGCGCTGGCGATCGTCAGCGTCTCGTCGTCGTCCTCGAGATGGAGGACGGCTCCGGGCACGAATCGTTCGTCCGGGCGATCCGTGAGGACCTCGATCCGGACGTCGCCGCGGAGCCCATGGACGCCCCGTACCAGGGCGACCACGAGTCGGTCGTCGGCGGTCAGAGGATCTCGAGCGACACGGACTCGCCGTCGCGGGCGGCGGTCACCTTGAGCAACGTCCGCAGTGCTTTCGCGACACTGCCGTTGCGTCCGATCACCTTGCCCATGTCGTCCTCCGCGACGTGGAGCTCGAGGACGGTCCCCTCGGCGTCACGGATCTCCTCGACCTTCACGGCGGCGGGATCGTCGACGAGGGATCGGGCAACGAATTCGACCAGTTCCTTCGCGGGCACGTCGTCCTCCTACTTCGCCAGCGGCAGGATGCCGCGCTCGCGAAACAGCCTTGCCACCGTGTCCGACGGGGTCGCCCCCTTGGCGAGCCACGCCTTTGCCTTATCGGCGTCGATCGAGACGTCGACCGGCGACGTGCGCGGGTTGTAGTGGCCGATCGTCTCGAGCGAGCGACCGTCGCGCGCGCTCCGCCCGTCGGCGACGACGACGCGATAGGTCGGCTGTTTCGTCGCGCCGACGCGGGTGAGCCGGATGCGGACTGCCATGAGCTGGGTTACCTCCTGCTGGGGATCGCTGTGCGGGCTGGACGATCGCGACGAAGCGCGATCCGCATCGTCGTCATCTGGCGAGGGTGAGGACGAACCGCGCGTGGAGGACGTCGCCGATCTGGATCGAGACGGCGGCCCCGCCGAGCGGATCGAGATACGGTTTGACGTCCCGCGTGTACGACGCCTGGCGATCCGCCGGGAGCGCCGCGGCGACCGCGTCGATCGCCGCGCGCAGATCAACGTACGAGCTTGTCACGTTCGCGGATCCGGCCGCGCTCATCGCGGTCTGATATCGCGGCTGATCGGCCAGGGAGGATCCGCTCGTCGTGTCGAGGATGGCAGGGACGAAGGCGTCGCCCCCGAGACCCACGATCACCAGACCGCCGTGGATCGCGTAGCTGAGACGCCCATGGACCCCCGCGGGAAGGGACGTCGGCAGACCCGTCGTCGGGAGAAGCGAGTCAAGGGCACCGAAGTCGATGGTCGTGATCGTCGTGCCGGCGTGATCCGTCGTGGTGACCGTCGCGGCGCCGCCGGTCAGGGCGACGATGTTGCGGAGACTGGCGAGCTTCCCGGCCGCCACATCCGCCGACGCCGTGTCGGGCAGGCCGATGACGAGCCCACCTCCGGTACCAGACGCGTCGTGGGTGACGACGACCGCCGCATCACCGAGCCATGATGTGAACGATGCGAGCCCGCCGACCCGGTCGAGCACTCCGGTGATCGTCGCCACGCCCGCCGCGCACGCCGGGTCCGCCGCCAGGCCGGCCACCATCCGCTCGATCCCGGCGCCGATGTCGTGGACGTCCAGGACGGCCACGGTCGATGCGGGAAGACGGGAGGCGAGGCTGCTCACCCGATCGGTCGGCGGCGGAAGCGCCGGGGCCCCGCCGCTGGTGCCCGCGGTCGATGCAGTCGCCGGTGCCGGCATCGCCGCGTCCGCGACGAGGTGACCGCCGGACGCGGTGACCGCGACGGCGGACCACGCCGGAATGTGACTCGCGGCAGCGCCGCCGCACCGCGCCGCGACCGATCCGAGCCCACCGGCGAGCCGCCCGACCGCCACGAACCCGAAGGCCAGGTGGTCGCCCGGCAGTGCCGCGAGCGCGGCGATGAACGGCGTCGTCATCGCGAGCCCGCCCGCACCGTGGGCGTCGATGATCGCGTGGACCGTGCCGACGTCCCCGACGATGAGCATCGATCCGTCCACCCCGGCCGCCACCGCGTGATCTGCCGAACCGACGATCGTGAGGTCGACGCCGCCATAGGTCACCGTGGTCGGCGGCGTGCCGGTCGCACGGGCGATCGAGGCGATCCAGCTGGCCGCCTTCGCGCCGTCGGTGACGGTCGCGAGGAGGACTCCCCGACGGACGGCAGATGTTCCGCCGGTCCCGGAGGCGTCGCCGGCGCTCGGCGCCGCCGACGAGGCGACGGCGACCTCGCCACCGAACCAGGGCCCGATCTCCGTCGAGTAATCGTGGCCTCCGTTCGTCGCCGCGCGAATGATCCGGTCGTAGAGTTCGGCGAGCTTCGCATCGAGCGTCGACTGGTCGGCGAAGCCGGGGAACGCGGCGAGGAAGGAGCCGAGCTGCGAACGCTGGTCGCCCGGCAGGTCGAAGCGCGCCTCCGCGTAGATGACCGAATCGGCGGGTGCCCAGCGGGCGACGGTCGAGGGTCCGCTCGCCCCTCCGGCGACGATGAACGCGCCAGCCGCGGCGACGGCGACGAGGGCCGCCACGACGAGGGCGACCGTCCAGCGGAGGCGCCGCTGCGGACCACCGACGACGACCACCGGCACGACCGTCGGCGACGGCGCCGCGCCGTCGGGCTGACCCACGATCTCGTCCATCGTCGTGCCTCCCTACCGTCGCCCGAGCAGGCTCGCCGCCGCACCGCGGCGCGACAGGCCCGAGAGCTGCTTCATCATCTTCCGCATCTCATCGAACTGCTTGACGAGGCGGTTCACATCGGGCAGCTCCGTTCCCGACCCGGTCGCGATGCGCCGCCGGCGCGACGCATTGAGCACCGCCGGATCGCGTCGTTCGCGCGGGGTCATGGAGCGGATGATCGCCTCGGTCCGGCGAAGGTCGCCACGGTCCACCGCCGCCTGCGCCTCCTTCGCCATCCCACCGAGACCGGGGATCATCGAGACGACCTGGCCGATGGGTCCCATCCGCTGAACCTGCTCCATCTGCTCGAGCATGTCCTCGAGCGTGAATGTCGACGTGCTGAGCTTTTCCTGCAGCTTCGCCGCCTGCTTCTCGTCGATTGTCTCCTGCGCCCGCTCGACGAGGGTGAGGACGTCGCCCATGCCGAGGATCCGTCCCGCGAGACGGTCCGGATGGAACGCTTCGAGCGCATCCGACTTCTCCCCTGTCCCGAGGAACTTGACCGGGATGCCCGTCACGGCGCCGATGCTGAGCGCGGCCCCGCCGCGCGCGTCGCCGTCGATCTTCGTGAGGACGAGTCCGGTGAGCGGGATCGCGGCGGCGAAGGCCTCGGCGACCGCTACCGCCTCCTGGCCGGTCATCGCGTCGACGACGAGGAGTGTCTCGACAGGATCGATCGCGGCCGCGACGTCCGCGATCTCGCGCATGAGCGCGTCGTCCACCGTGAGTCGCCCGGCCGTGTCGACGATGACGACGTCCCGCACGAGGCGACGGGACGCCGCGACGCCGCCCCGCGCGATGTCGATGACGGATGTGCCGGTCGGGGCGCGGTGGACGGGGACATCGAGCGCCCGACCGAGCGTCTCGAGCTGATCCGCCGCGGCCGGTCGATACGGGTCCGCCGCCACGAGGAGGGGCCGTCTGCCGAGGCGGATGACGTGGCGGGCGAGCTTCGCCGCGGTCGTCGTCTTGCCCGAGCCCTGCAGCCCTGCGACGAGGACGACGGCAGGGTTGCCCACGAGGTGGAACGTCCGATCCCCCGCCGAGAGCAGCGCCGTGAGCTCCTCGTTGACGATCGAGACGACCTGCTGACCGGCCGTGAGGGACTCGAGGATATCCGCTCCGATGGCCCGCTCGCGGACGCGCGCGACGAAGTCGCGGACCACCTTGAAGTTGACGTCGGCCTCGAGGAGGGCGAGACGGACCTCGCGCATCGCGACGTCGACATCCGCCTCCGTGACGCGGCCGCGGCCGGTGAGGCTCGCGAGCACGCCGCGCATGCGGTCGCTCAGGCTGTCGAACATGCCGGGCTGGGATCTCCTCCGAGGGTTCCGGACGGCGCGCAGCCGACCGGGTGGTGCGCGGGTTCTGGCGACACCGGCGTCAGCGGAGTGTACTCCAACGTGACGGACCGTCAGTCGAAGAGGGCGGCGACGAACGCCGCGGGATCGAACGGGATGAGGTCGGCCACCCCTTCCCCGAGGCCGACGAAGCGGACCGGGACGCGGAGCGCGTCCTCGATGGCGAAGACGATCCCGCCCTTCGCCGTGGAATCGAGCTTCGTGAGGACGATGCCGGTGAGACCGACCGCGGCATTGAATGCGGCCGCCTGGGCGAGGCCGTTCTGACCTGTCGTCGCGTCCAGGACGAAGAGCACCTCCGGCGCCGCGCCGGGCAGGCGGCGATCGATGACGCGACGGACCTTCGCCAGCTCGTCCATGAGGTACGACCTGGTGTGGAGCCGCCCGGCGGTGTCCGCGATCACGAGATCGACGCCCCGCGCCACGGCGGCATCGAGGGCGTCGTAGACGACGGCTCCGGGATCCGCGCCCGGCGCATGCGCGATCATCGTCGCGCCGGCTCGCGCCGCCCAGGCGCCGAGCTGCTCCGTCGCCGCAGCGCGGAACGTGTCCGCTGCCGCCACGATGACCGATCTGCCCTCGGCGCGATAGCGGGACGCGAGCTTGCCGATCGTCGTGGTCTTGCCCGTCCCGTTGACGCCGACCACGAGGATCACCGCCGGACCACCGTCCCGTGTCCGCTGCGGCTCCCAGGCAGGATCGCGGGCCAGGAGGAGCGCCGCGAGCTCGGCCCGCACCGCGGCCTGCCCGCCGGCAGGGTCGCGGCGCGCCCGCGCCCGTTCGACGATCCGCATCGCGAGCGCCGCCCCGACGTCGCCGGCGATGAGCGTCTCCTCGATGCCCTCCCAGGTCGACTCGTCCTCACCGCTCGCGAAGAGGCCTCGAAGTCGGGCGACGAAACCACCCCGGCTGCGAGCCACGCCATCCCGAAGGTCGGGACCCGGCTCCGGCCGTTCGGCGCTCGCGACCGGCTGGATCGTCGGGCCATCGGCGTGGTCGGCCGTGTCGGGAGGAGCGGCCGCTTCGACCGGATCCGCCCCCTCGCGAGTCGGATCCACGTCGGGACCCGTCGATCCCTCCCACGCCGGGTCAGACGGGCGTCGTCGCCAGAACATCGAGGATCAGCCCGGCCTCGCTGCCGCGCCGACGCGCTCGTCGACCGCGACAGGCCGCCCCTCGCTCCATCGTCCCTCGCCCGAGCGGGCGGCGATCGCGGTGGCCTCGTCGAGCCTGAGGCTGATCACGCGGCTCACCGAATCGTCTCCGACGGTCACGCCGTACAGCGCGTCGGCGGCCTCGATCGTGCCCCGGTTGTGGGTGATGACGATGAACTGGGTCCGATCGGCCAGCGAGCGCAGCGCATCCGCGAACCGGCCGACGTTCGCCTCGTCGAGCGCGGCGTCGACCTCGTCGAGGACACAGAACGGCACCGGGCGGACCTCGAGCATCGCGAAGAGCAGGGCGACCGCGGTCAGGGCGCGCTCACCACCCGAGAGGATCGCGAGGGTGCCCGCCTTCTTGCCCGGCGGCCGGGCCACGATCTCGACACCGGTGGCCGACAGATCGTCCGGATCCGTGAGAGCCAGACGCGCGGAGCCGCCACCGAAGAGCTGCTGGAAGCGAGCGTCGAACGCACGCTCGAGCGCTTGAAACGTCGTCCGGAACTGGTCGGCCACCATCGTCGCGAGATCCGCGATGAGGCGCCGCGTGTCGTCGATGGCCGCCCGGAGGTCGCGCTCCTGGGTCTCGAGCGCCTCGAGTCGCGAGCGCACCTCGGCGAACTCCTCGACGGCCGAGGGATCCGCCGCGCCGAGGTCGTGGAACCGCCGTCGCAACTGGGCGAGCCGCGCGCCGGATGGGATGTCGGTCGGCGTCACCACCGTCGCCCATGCGGAGAGCACCGTGGCAAGCGCGGCCTCGATGTCGGGGTCGGCAGCGCTCCTCCGCTCGGCCGGTGGCACCGCCTCGACGAGGGCCCGGAGTCCGACGTCACCGAGACTGCCAAGCTCGACGAGCAGACTCTCGCGGAGCGCTTCGAGTCCGAGTCGCGCCTCGAGCTCGGCGACCTCCGTCGCCCGCGAACGCTCATCCGCGGCCCGTGCTCGTTCGCGGGCCGCGACCACGGCCAGCTCAGCAGACTCGAGCCGCCGTCGATCCTCGGCAGCGGCGGCGCGCAGCCCGTCGAGCTCCGACGCGGCGCGCTGCTCGCGGTCGCGGGCCGCCGCGAGATGCGACCGCAACTCCCCGAGCGACTCGCGCAGCCGATGCTCCCGCTCGGCGAGTCCGTCCGCTTCCCGAGCACCTCGTGCGATGCGGTCCTCGTCGAGCTCGATCGCCGCCTCGGCTCGGGCACGACGTGCCTCGATCTCGCGACGCGTCGCGTCGCGTTCGTCGCGCTCGGCAGCGAGCCGGTCGCGACGCTCCCGGAGCTCGACGAGGCGCGCCTCCCACGTCGCGAGTGCGGCTGCGTTCGTCTCGATGCCGCCCTCCGCACCGTCACCCGGTGTTCGCGCCGTTTCCGCACCCGCGGCGACGAGTCCCGCGACGACCGATCGGGCACGCTCGTCCTCGGCCTCGAGGCGTTCGCGCTGAGCAGCGTGCCAGAGCGCCTCCCGGGTTGCGGCCTCGACCGAACGCGAGGCGGCACGCTCCTCGTCCTCGGCCCTCCGCCTCGCGATCGCGGCGGCGGACTCGGCCGCGCGGGCCGCCTCTACCGCCTGCTGCGCGGAGGTTGCCGCCGCCGCCGCCGCATCCATCTCCACGCGTCGGGCATCGCGCTCGCTGGTGACCGTCGCGAGCTCGGTCTCGAGCCGGGTCACGAGATCGCGCCGTTCGACGATCCCGTCCGGACGGCCGAGGACGACCGTGTGGGGATCCGCCATCGCCGTTCCGTCGCGCACGACGGCCATGCGCCCGGCCGGCAGGTGCGGCTGGATGTCCAGCAGTGCCGGAAGGTCGGGGACCCAGCACACCGCGGCGACGATCCGGCTCGCGATCCCCTCCGGGTCGGAACGGATCGCATCGATCAGCGGCCCGCCACCGAGCGCTCGCGCCCGTCCCACGACGGCCGCCGCGTCCGGTTCGAGCGCTGCCGACCGGGGCTCGAGCCGCGATGTCGACGATTCGGGCGCCAGGACGCCACGCTCCGCGGAGAGCGGACCGATCGCGGTCCGTGGGACGACATACCCGCGGACCGCGCCGCCGAGGGCGAGCTCGACCGCCAGACGAAACGCGGGATCCACATCGAGGCCGGCGTCGATTCGGCGGCCACCGAGCCGGCGGGCCGCGCGGGCGATCGGTCTTCGCTCGTCCTCGTCGAGGCGCGCCCGTTCGGCCGTGAGCCGCGCCTCGGTCGATGCGACGCGCGCAGCCGCCGCCGTCGCGCGTTCGCGGCCGGCCTCCGCGAGCCCGTCCGCCTGCTCGGCCGCCGCTCGCGCGCGCTCCCTGAGCGAGGTCGCGGCGGCTTCGTCTCCGATGGCGGCCGCGAGCGAGCGGCGCGCCGAATCGCTTTGTGCCTCCTCCGCGGCCTGCCGCGACCCCGCTACGCCGCCCGCGGATCGCACCTCCTGCAGCCGGCGGTCGGCGTCCGCGCCGCGCCGCCGCGCCGCCTCAAGCTCCGCTGCACGCGCCGCGTCCGCCCGGCGGATCGAGGCGAGCGCCTCGCCGCGTGCGCTGGTCGTCGACCGGAGCTCGGCGAGCTCGCGGAGCGCATCGGCGAGCTCGCGGTCCGCTTCGGACGCCCGGGCGTCCGCGTCCGCGTCGCGCGGTGGAACGGGGCCGGCGAGGAGACGGCGCTGGCCGTCGAGATCCGCCTGGGCTGCCGCTAGTTCGGTCTCCTGACGCTGCCGGTCACGATCCACCGCCTCGAGCCCGGCGAGCAGGTGTGCCTCCTCGAGCTCGTGCCTCGCGAGGGCCGCCCGGGCCGCGTCGTGATCGACTCGGCGGTCCACCTCGGCCGTCGTGCGCGACGCGAGCCAGGCGCTCGCGGTCGCCGCCTCGGCATCGGCCGCGAGGAGCACGGAGCGAGCGGCCGCAGCGTCGTCGGTCGCCGCGGTGCGCTCGGCTGCCCGCGCCGTGGCATCGCGGTACGCCGCGTGCCAGCGGGCATGGGCGCCGAGGAGGATCGCGCCGACGAGGTCACGGCCGGCCGATTCCCGTGTCGACTGCTGCTCGGCCTGGGCGGCGAGGCGCCGGACTCGAGGGCGAAGTTCGCCGACGATATCGAGCACCCGCGCGAGGTTCGCGTCCGCCTCGGCGAGCTGCTCCTCGGCTCGCCGCCGGCGCCGCTCGTGGCGCCGGACCCCGGCCACCTCTTCGAACAGCGGGCGGCGTTCCTCGGGCCGCAGCGAGAGCGCCTGATCCACCATCCCCTGGCCGATGAAGAGGAACGCATTGTCGGCGAGGTGCGCCGCATCGAGGAGGTCGACGAGATCGCGGAGCCTGATCCGGTTCCGATTGAGGAGGTAGTCGTTCTCGCCGGAGCGGTAGAGGCGACGACCGAGCTCGAGGACCGAATACTCCACCGGCAGCAGTCCGTCCGCGTTGTCGATGATGAGGGTGACATCCGCCATCCCGAGCGCCGCGCGTCGCTCCGATCCGGCGAAGACGACGTCCTCGCTCTTTCGTGTCCGGAGCGTCCGACCCTGCTCGCCGAGCGCCCAGCGCAACGCGTCCGCGAGGTTGCTCTTGCCGGAGCCGTTCGGCCCGACGATAGCGCTGATCCCGCCGCCGAACTCGAGGACCGTCCGTTCGGCGAACGACTTGAACCCATGGAGCCGGAGGCCGAGGAGGCGCGGCGGGGCCGTCACGAGCGGACGTCGGATCGCAGCGCGTCGAGCGCCTCGGCGGCGGCCGCGGTCTCCGCCTCGCGACGGGACGGCCCGACGCCCGTCCCGAGGACGCGACCGCCGACGAGGACCTCGATCCTGAACGTCTTCGCGTGGTCCGGCCCGACGGCGTCGAGCACGCGATACTGCGGCCGATCGCCGGCCGTCCGCTGGGTATGCTCCTGGAGCCGGCTCTTCGGACTCTTGAGGCTCGCCGACGGAGCATCGTCCGAGAGCTCGGGCTCCGCGAGCGCAACGAGCCAGCGCCGGGTCGCATCGAAGCCGCGATCGATGTACAGCGCTCCGCAGAGGGCCTCGAACGACGAGGCGAGAAGGGACGGGCGGCGCCGGCCGCCGCGGGTCGCCTCGCCCTCGCCGAGGAGGAGCGAGTCGCCGAGGTCGATCCGGCCCGCGAGCCGGGCGAGCCCCGTCGTCGAGACGATCGCAGCGCGTCGGGCGGAGAGGACGCCCTCGTCGTCGACCGGGTGTCGAGTGTAGAGCTCCTGGCTGATCACGAGATTCACGACGGCGTCGCCGAGGAACTCGAGACGCTCGTTGTGGTCGACCGCCGCCGAGGGATGCTCGTGGAGGTGGCTGCTATGAACGAGTGCCTGGTGCAGAAGCTCCAGGTCCGCGACGTCGAGCCCGAGATGGGAGGCGAGATCGCCCGCCCGGCGCATCGGGCTCGCCCGAGGATCAGGCCGAGCGCTCGTCGATGTACTCGGCCGCGTCGCCGACGGTCCGGATCTTCTCGGCGTCCTCGTCGGAGATCTCGGTCCCGAACTCCTCCTCGAGGCTCATGATGAGCTCAACGAGGTCGAGCGAGTCGGCATTGAGGTCGTCAACGAACGAGGCTTCCGGCTTCACCTCGTCCTCGTCGACCCCGAGCTGCTCGACGACGATCTTCTTGAGGCGCTCGTACGTATCGCTGGCCACTGATGCTCTCCTCGTGGGTGGGCTGTCGTCTCGTTCGGGTCGCGGGGTCGTGGTGCGGTCGTCGGCCCGGCTCGCGCTCAGCTGCGCGGCGCCGTCTCCCGCGAGATCCGCCCGAGGACGCCGTTCACGAGACGGCGCATCGGGTCTCCACTGTAGATCCGTGCCAGCTCGACCCATTCGGCGATCGCCACCCGGGCCGGCGTCGCCGAGTGTAGCACCTCGCCGAGCGCGCAACGGAGCAGTGCGCGATCCATCCGGGCGAGGGACACGACGGGGTACTGCGGGGCGGCCGCCGCGATCGCCGCGTCGATCTCCTCGCGATGCTCGACCACGGCCGACACGATCCGGCGCGCGAGCTCCGCAGTCGCCGCATCGCCTTCGGCCTCGGCGAGGTGCCGCTCGAGGACCGCCGACGGGGTGCGCTGGCCGAACTCGGCCTCGAAGATCGCCGCGAGGGCGAGCCGCCGGGCGGCTCGGGCGGCCCGACTCCGATCCGTCCGAGGGCCGGCCCCCGCCCGTTGACCGGGCCGTCCCTCCGGCATCAGCCGTCGACGCCGTCGACGACCACGTCGATCGTCCCGACCGTCAGATCGAGGAGGCGCTCGAGCGTGGCGGCGACCGCGGCCCGGACGGCGCGGGTGAGCGGCTCGAGCGGCTCGGACGCGCGAGCCACGATCGTCACCCGGACGGTGACGATCCCGTCCACCATCGTCAGGCGCACGGCACGCCCGGCCACGGCTCGTCGCGCGACGGGTCCGCCATACGCGACGCGGATCACACCGGGTACCTCGAGGGCCGCCCGGCGGACCATCTCGACGACGACGTCGCGCTCCACCGCCAGCCGAGGTGCGTTCACCGGGGGTCCTCCGTGGCGGCGTCCGTCGCGGACGGTGCGGCCCTGAATGCATCGGCGATCGCGTCCGGGATGCCGGTCCGCGCGGCCGCGGCCCCGACCGCGACGGCGTACGAGATCATCCGCCGCCGGGCCCGGCCGTGGGTGATGAGGACCGTGCCGCGAACCCCGAGGAGCGGCGATCCGCCGAGTCGTTCGTAATCGAAAACGTCGCGGATCCGGGCGATCCCCGGTCTGAGGAGGAGGTAGGCGAGCCGGCCGCGAAGATCGCGCTCGAACTCGTCGCGGAGGAGGCCGCGGAGGATGAAGCTCGAGAGGCCCTCGAAGAACTTGATCGTCACGTTGCCGACCGCCGCGTCGCAGACCACGACATCGGCCACGTGGTCGACGAGGTGGCGTCCCTCGATGTTGCCGATGAAGTCGAGGTCGGTCCCCCGCAGCCGCTCCGTCGCCTCCTGGACCCGTGCCTCGCCCTTGCCGGCCTCCTCCCCGATCGAGAGCAGCGCGACGGACGGCCGGGCGACCCCGAGGACCCGCTCGGCATACAGCGCGCCCATCCGCGCGTACTGGGCCAGATTGAGGCCGGTCGAGTCGGTCGTCGCGCCGATGTCGAGGAGGACGAACGGACCCTTCGCGGTGACCATCTGGACGGCGAGGGCCGGCCGATCGACGCCCGGCAGGCGGTGCAGGTGGAGGATCGCCGATGTCACCCCGGCGCCGGTGTGGCCGGCCGTCACGACGGCGTCCGCCTCGCCCGAGCGGACCAGGTTCATGCAGACGTTGATCGAGGCGTCACGCTTCCGACGGACCGCGGCGGCCGGGTGTTCGTCCATGTCGACGACGGTCGCCGCATGGACCACCTCGACGTTCCGCGGCGCTGACGGACCGAGAAGACCGCGGACGCGCTCTTCGTCACCGACGAGGATGATCCGGTCGGCCGGGTGCCCCTCGGCGTAGGTGACGGTTCCTGGTACCACTTCGGTCGGACCATGGTCGCCGCCCATCGCGTCGACGGCGACACGGACGACCCGATCCGGTGCGATGGTCCGGACGGCGCTCAGATCCACCGGGGCCCGCCGACGTGGTCTCGGACGCGCGGACTACGACGAGGCGTGCTCGTCGCTCGATCGCTTGAGCTCGATCGCCGGGCGTCCGTCGTAGTAGCCGCAGTTCGGGCAGGCATGGTGCGGCCGCTTGGGCTCGTGACAGTGCGGGCACGCATCGAGCTGCGGGAGACTGATCGCGAGATGCGCTCGCCGCTCCCCCTGTCGCGCGTGCGAGACGCGTCGCTTCGGGACACCCATGACGTGGAGACTCCTTTCGAGCGCGTGCGCCGGGCGGAACGCACGGCCGGTCGCCCCTGATCGAGGATCATCGTCCGGCCGCGGACGGGCGAGGTCGGCAGCAGGATGCGCTGAGGCGAGAGTCTACCCGGTCCCGCGATCCGACGTCACCGGCCCGCGGGCGGCACCGTCGCCCGCGGGGGCTCTCTGGCGCTCAGGAGGGGGACGCCTCCCGGAAGGCCGCCAGCGCCGCGAGCCGTGGGTCGATCTCCGTGTCCGGGTGCTCGTGGGGACCGGTCGCGAGCTCCACGCCGCAGATCGGGCAGAGGCCCGGGCAATCCGGCCGGCACAGCGGAGCGATCGGCTCCGCAAGCGACAGGAGGTCGCGGACCGGGCCGCCGAGCGCCAGCTCATGGTGGTCCGTGAGGCGGACGATCTCGGGATCCGTGCCGATCGGCAGGACGAGGCCGGTCGCGATGTCGACGGAGGGCCGCACCTCCTCCTCGAGATCGACGGTGACCGGGATGTCGATCGCCCGGAGGCAGCGGCTGCATTCGGCCCACAGCCGCCCCGTCAGCCGACCGGTCGCGAAAAGCCCGCGCTCGGTGCGGATCGCCTCGATCGTGCCCTCGAGCGGTCCGGACTGGCGGAGCCCATCAGCAAGAGTGAGCACGACACCACGCACCGGGAACGTGCGCCGCGATCCGGCCGGCTCGGACATGAGTCTGGCGACGTTGAACGTGAGGGCTCCCGCCGGATCCGGATCCGGTCGGCGATCGGTGTCGATCACGCGCGTCGGGCCGGCCCCACCTCGGCCGCACGGGGATCGTCGTACGGTTCGTCGTCGCGGTCGTCCGGCGACGCTTCGCCGTCCTGGAGCGCGGACCGCCGCTCATCGAGCAGGGCGATGCCGCGCTTGATGCTCTGGAGGGTCTTCACGACGTCTCCCTCCAGGCCGATGAGGACGGACGCGGCGTACTCATCCGCTCCTCGCCTGATCTCCTCGCCGTCGGCCTCGGCCTCGCCGACGATCCGACGGCTCTCGGCCTCCGCGACCTGGGTCAGTCCACGTTCGTCGATGAGGAAGGCTGCCTGCTCCTGGGCCCTGGCGATGATCTGCTCCGCCTCCTCCTGCGCTTTCTCGATGATCCGCTCGCCCTCGGAGTTGATCCGTTTCGCGGCTCGGACCTCCTCGGGCACGGCCACGCGCAGCTGGTCGACGAGGTCGAGCGCGGCGGCCTGATCGACGACGACGCTGCTCGTCAGGGGCAGCTTCTTGCCGTTCGCGATGATCGACTCGAGGCGCTCGACGAGGAAGATGATGTCGATGGAACCGCCCTCCTGTCTGCGGGTGCGCGACGCGGGTTGTCGGGATTATGGCACGGAGGAAGGCTCCGTCAGCCGGTCCTCCGCCCACCGAGCGATGCGAGCGCCTCGAGCGCCGCCGACGGAACCATCCCGGACACGTCGCCCCCGAACGCGGCGATCTCCCTGACGAGGCTCGAGCTCACGTAGCCGTGCTCGAGCGAGGTCATGAAGAAGACGGTATCGATCGACGGCGCGAGGACGCGGTTGTTGTGGGCGAGCTGGATCTCGGATTCGAAGTCGGAGATCGCGCGGAGGCCGCGGACGATGAACCCCGCCTCGTGTCTCCGACACAGGTCCACCGTGAGCCCGTCGAACGCCTCGACCGAGACGCGGCCGGCGGTCGACGCGTCGAACCCGCTGTCAAGTGCGTGCCGAATGATCTCGATGCGACGGGCCGCCGGCAGGAGCGGCTGCTTCCGCGGATTGGCGAGGACGCCGATGACGAGGCGGTCGAAGACGGCGGCCGATCGACGGACGACATCGAGATGCCCGTTGGTCACCGGATCGAACGAACCCGGGTAGACCGCGACGGTGGCGGCGCTCATTCCCTCTCCTCGATCCGACGGTGGAACGTGAGCGTCGTCTCACCGAAGCGCCGCTCGCGTTCCGATGCTAGCAGCCCGATCCGCTCCGGGGGCCGATCCCGCCAGAAGTGCTTGCTCACGACCCGGGCTCCCGGACCGAGCGGTGCGTCCGGCTCGCCAAGGAGGTCGAGGACGGCGCGGAGCACGTCAACGTCGGCGTACGGCGGATCGACGATGACGAGGTCGAACGGTCCCCGCTCCGAGGCGCGCCGCAGCCACCCGAGGACATCGTCCCGGACGACGACGGCAGACGATCCGCCGAGACCGGTCGTCTGCAAATTCTGTTCGATCGTCCGGCTCGCGCCGATGTCGAGCTCCACGAAGACAACCCGACGGGCGCCGCGCGACAGCGCCTCGATGCCGGCCGCCCCGCTCCCGGCGAACAGGTCGAGGACGTCCGCTCCCGGCAGGTCGGGCTCGAGGATCGCGAACAGCGTCTGCTTGACGCGGTCGGCGAGCGGACGGGTCCCGGGCCCCGGAGCGCGGAGTCGACGGCCCGCCGCCGATCCGGCAACCACCCGCCCGGCGTCAGCCACGGCCCGACGCTGCCCCGGCGGATCGGTCGGAAGACCACACCTCAGGTGCCGCTCGCTGGCTCGGCCGTCGACAGCCGGGCGAGCCAGCCGCTCTCGATCTCGCGCCCCAGCGCGGCGGTCTCCGGCCCGCGAAGCGCCCCGTCCGCATCGAGGAGGCGCTCCGCATGCGCTCGCGCGGCGATCGCGAGTTCCCGGTGTTCCTCGCGTTCGAGCGATGCGACCCGAAGTCGCGGGAAGCCACTCTGGGCGAAGCCGAGGACGTCCCCCTCGCGGCGAAGGGCGAAGTCCTTCTCGGCGAGGGCGAATCCATCGCGCGTCTCCGCGAGCGCCTCGAGACGCGCGCGGGCCACGGCGTCCGTCGTGTCGGAGACGAGGACGCAGAAGGACTCCGCCGTCCCGCGGCCGACTCGCCCGCGGAGCTGGTGGAGCTGGGCGAGACCGAACCGATCGGCACCCTCGATGATCATCATCGTGGCCGCCGGCACGTCGACGCCGACTTCGACGACGGTCGTGCCGACGAGCACGTCGAGGTCGCCGTCGCGGAAGCGGGTCATGACCGCGTCGCGGTCCAGCGCCCGCATCCGACCGTGGACGAGTCCCACCCGCAGCGGCGCGAGGAGCGTGGTGAGGCGCTCGGCCTCGGACTCGGCCGCGACGGCGGCCGACGAGACATCCTCTTCGGCCTCGCCGGGCGCGACGTCCCCGGCATCGGCAGCGATGAGCGGCACGACGACGAACGTGCGGTGCCCGTTCGCGGCCTCGTCCCGGACCCGGGTCCAGGTACCCGCGACGCCGTCGGGACGACGGATGCCGGTCCGGACGGGCACCCGGCCCGCGGGTGGCGTGCGGAGATCGGACACGTCGAGATCCGCGTACAGCACCTGGCCGACCGTCCGCGGGATGGGTGTCGCGGTCATGAGAAGGACGTGCGGTGCCTCGGAGCCGGCCTTGGCCTCGAGCCGGCCACGCTGCTCGACGCCGAACCGGTGCTGCTCATCGATGATCGCCAGGCCGAGCCGGGCGAATGTCACGCCTTCGGACAGGAGGGCGTGCGTCCCGATGACGATCTGCGCCTCTCCTGATGCGATCGCCGCGAGGGCCGTCCGGCGGGCGTCCGCGGCAAGGGAGGCCGTGAGGAGCACGACCCGGACCCCCAGGTCCGACACGAGGTCGCCGATCGTCTCGGCGTGCTGCCGGGCGAGCAGGTCCGTCGGGGCGAGGAGCGCACCCTGCCGATGGTCGAGGGCGCTCAGTGCCAGAGCGTGGGCGGCGACCGCCGTCTTCCCGGAACCGACGTCGCCCTGGAGCAGGCGGAGCATGGGCTCGGTCCGGCCGAGATCGGCCCGCAGCGCGTCCATGGCCGACGTCTGGTCGGGCGTGAGCTCGAGGGGTCGACCCACCCGCCGCTCGAGGGCCGCCCGGAGCGCCATCCGGACGCGGGCATCCGTCTCGTCGGAGGCCTCGATCGCCGCCCCGCGGCTTCGTCCTCGCTGGCGCCGGCGCCCGACCATGCCGATCTGGAGCGCCAGCAGCTCGTCGAAGGCGAGTCGCCGCAGCGCCCGGTCGCGAGTCTCGAAGGATTCGGGGAAATGCGCGGCCTCGACCGCTTCGGCAATCCCGACCAGGCGCTCCGTGGCCCGGATCCCGCTCGGCAGATACTCCTCGAAGCCCGGTCCTGCGCGATCGAGTGCATCGCGGATCGCAGACCGCAGGCGCGCTGCGTTGAGGCCGGTCGTGAGCCGATATACCGGGACGATCCGTCCGGCGGAGAGGATCGCGCTGCCGTCGTCGACCTCGAAGTCCGGGTTCTCGATGAGCGGCGCGAAACCACGCTGGCTCACCCGTCCCGACACGATGACCGGCGCGCCGGGGGCCAGCCGCCGCTCGATATAGCGCCGACCGAACCAGACCACCTCCGCCTCACCGGTCTCATCGACCAGTCGGGCGATCGTCCGCTGGACCCGTCGGCGGAACGTCGGCTGCACGTGGAGGTCCGACACCGTCGCCCGCACGCTCACGATCTCGCCGTCGTCGAGCGATCGGAGCTCGGCGATCCGACGCATCCGGCGGAGATCGTCATAGCGGCGCGGCAGATGGAAGAGGAGATCGCGGACCGTCGCGACACCGAGTCGCGGCAATGTCCGCCGCAGGACCCGCTGGGCGGCGAGACCGCTCTGCGCTATCGGTGCCCGAAGCAGCGCGGCGGGCGCGAGTGGCGATCGGGCGACGCCGGGCGCTTCGGCCGCCGGACTCCCGCGCGCCGCCGAACGCGTGGCGCGCCGCGTCCCGGAGCCGTCGGGGCTCCCTACCAAACCGCGATGAGGTACGGGTAGAGCGGCTGTCCACCGTGGGCGATGTCGACCTCGACGGACGGAAAGGCTGCGCCGAGCTGCCCGGCGAGCGCCTCGGCATCGCCGAGGTCCACCCCCTCCCCATAGAGGAGGGTCACGAGCTCGAACGGACGACCGAGTGCTTCGAGCGCGCTGACGACCGCCTTCGCGCGATCGCGATCCGCCGCCACGACGCCATCGTCCGGGTCGAGGACGATCGTCTGACCCTGGCGCACCTTGTGGCCGCCGAGCCGAGCGTCGCGGACCGCCGTCGTCACCTGGAACGTGCGGACCGCCCGACTCTGCTCGAGCATCCGCCTGAGGTTGGCCGCGACATCGAGGCCGGGCGCCACCGCGAGGATCGCCTCGAGGCCCTCGATCGGGTTGCGGGTCGGGACGATGTGGACCGGCCGCGTCGCGAGCTCAGCCACCTGATGGGCGGCGAGGATGACGTTCCGGTTGTTCGGAAGAATGATGATCTCGGCCGCGTTGAGACGGTCGATCGCCGCCAGGAGCTCTCCGGTCGACGGGTTCACGGACGGTCCTCCGCGGACGATCGCGGCAGCGCCACGATCGCGGAACTCCTTCTCGAGACCCTCGCCGGAGACGACGGCCACGACGGCGAGCGCGATCGTCGTCCCATTCCGCGCCCGCGGATCAATCCACATGGATGCGGGTGTCGGAGCCACCGCCGGCCGATCTGCCCCCCCGTGACGCGCCCGCCCGTCCGCGGTCAGGCCGCGACCCGCGACGTCATCATCCGCTGGGGCCGGGATCGCGGCGGAGGCGGCGAGCGCGCCTGCGCCGACGAGATCGTCCACCCGGCGATCGAGCATCGCGCGCGATTGGTGGTCAAGGTTGACGACCGTGATGTCCGTGAGATCGCCGAGCGCGAGCCCGTAGGCGAGGATCTCGTCGGGTCGCTCGTTGTGGACGTGGACCTTGGCCTCGTTCAGATCCCCGGCGACGATGACCGACTCGGCGAGGCTCGAGAGCCGGCCGCGCATCGCGTCGAGGTCGAGCGGACCATGACCGTTCGGCCGCACGAAGAAGACCGTCTCGTACCCGTGACCGTCATCCGCATGGGCGACGAGGTGCGAGAGCCGCGCGGAGGATCCCGCCCGGCCGCCGTCGACAGGCGCCTCGCCGACGAGATGGAGGAGCGCCCCCTGGAACAGCCGATATAGCCCCTGACCACCGGAATCGACGACGCCCGCGTCGCGAAGGACCGCCAGGAGCGATGGTGTCCGCTCGACCGATCGGGCCGCGGCGTCGACGGCCGCGGCGAGGACCGTCTCAATGTCCTGGTCACGCTCAGCCACCGTCCGCGCCGCCTCGGCCGCGTCCCGGATCACGGTGAGGATGGTCCCCTCGACCGGTTGACTGACCGCACGATAGGCCTGCTCGACGCCCTTGCCGAGCGCGTAGGCGAGGTCCAGCGCGTTGAACCGGACCTTGCCGGCGAGACCGTCCGCCATGCCGCCGAAGATCTGACTGACGATGACACCGGAGTTGCCGCGTGCTTCGTGGAGGGCCCCGCGCTTGATCGCCGACGCGACCTCGCCGGCCGTCGAGCCCGCGACCGCGTCCGCCGCCGCCAGGGCACCGCGCACGGTCGTGAGCATGTTCGAGCCGGTGTCACCGTCCGGGACGGGGAAGACATTGAGCGCGTTGACCTCGTCGACGTGGCGCTCGAGGTTCGCCGCGGCCGCAGCGAGGGCGGACCGCAGCCCGGAACCATCGCACCACACCCGCGTCACGCCGCACCCCCGACGACGGTTCCGGCGTCGGCCGCCGGGGATGACTCGCTCGCAGTGTCGGTGGGGGTCGCGACGGGGACCTCCGGGATCCGGCCCGGCCGATACTCGAGGCCGGCCACCGTGATCGACACGACTCCCACCTCGCGCCGGAGGTCGCGACGGACCGCGTAGCGCACCGCCGAATCGACCTGCCGAGCCACCTCGGCGACCGGCAACCCGGAGGCGACTTCGAGCGCGAGCCCGATCCGCAGCGAGCCGTCGATCGCGATGTCGATCCCGGGTTCCCTGCCGGTCACGCGACGGACGACGCTGGCCCGGATGCCGCGATCGGCGAACCCGACGACGCCATAACTGTGGCGGACCGCTGCGGCGACGATCTCCTCGATCGCCCGCCGGGTCACGACCGAGCGACCGGTCGCGGGACGGTGGACCATGACGATGAGCACCCTCGGTTCGGTCGGGACTCGGACCGACCCGTGGTATGGTACGCGCTCGTCCACGACCGACTCGGCCCCGAACGTCCCACGTTCCGCAATCTTGAGGACCAGTATGGCCCGCGCCTGTGCGATCTGCGCGAAAGTCTCGATGGGTGGCTACAACCCCCAGTCGTCCGGGATGAACCGCGTCCGCGCCCACCGTCGCTACCAGCCCAACCTCCAGCCGCTCCTCGTCTCCGAGGGAGGGGTCGTGTCCAGGCGTCTCGTCTGCACCCGCTGCCGCCGCACCCAGCTGAAGAACGTCCGGTAGCGTCGCTGTCGACGCGGCGAGCCGACCGGCGGTGGCCGGCTCGTCTATCCGTCGTCAGCGCGCCTCGCGCCACGCCCGGGCTTCGTCGAGCCAGGCGGCGCGGGCCGCTCCGAATCGCTCCTCGACGAGCGGCTCTGCGGCGAGCGGCACGCTGAGGTCGTAGTCCCGCTCACCATCGGCCCCGGCCGGCCCGTCCCCACGAAGCATGATCACCGGGATCCCGCCTTCCTCGATGTCCGCCATCGCCCGGGCGGCGATCGGGCGCGGCAGGCGGACGAACGGCGTCCACCGATCGCGCGACACCGGCGCCTTCCCATCGTTCAGGCTGAACTGGTACCCCTCGTCGGCGAGGGTGCGGATGAGGCGGATCTCGCGGGCCATGTCATGGCCCTTGACCCACAGCGCGGACCCGACGGCGAGGATATCGGTCCCCTGCGCGCCGACAAACTCAGCCGTCTCGCGATTGACTCCCCCATCGACATGGATCTCGCCCCCGTGCGCCCGGTGGCGCAGATAGCGTCGCGCCGCCAGGAGCTTCCCGGCCGCGATATCGCGCATGAACGGCTGCCCACCGAAGCCGGGTTCGATGGTCATGATCATGACGATGTCGAGGAGTTCCGCGTACGGCTCGAGCGCCGTGAGCGGCGTCGCGGGCTTGATCGCCAGCCCGGCGGCCCTGCCGGCGGCGTGGATCGCCCGGAGCGTCGGCTCGATGGGTTCGTCGATCTCGACGTGGATCGTGATCGAGTCGCAGCCGGCCTCGAGGTACTCGTCGAGGTAGCGGCCCGGGTCGGTGATCATGAGGTGAGCGTCGAACGGGAGTTCAGTCCGCCGTCGCAGCGCCTTGATCGTCTTCGCCCCGAACGTGAGGTTCGGCACGAAGTGGCCGTCCATCGCGTCGAGGTGGAAGCGATCCGTGCCGGCCCGCTCTGCCCGCCTGATCGCGTTCGCCAGGTTCCCGAAGTCCGCATCGAGGATGCTCGCGGCCACGCGAGCGCGCCCCTCCGCCATCAGGGGGCATCCGCCGCGACCGCGACCCGGGAGCCGCCCCGGCCCGAGCCATCGTCGACGACCGGCGAGGGCTCGCGGCTGCGTTCCCCGCGGAGTGCCGCGGCGCTCGCGATGACGAGCAGTTCGCGGCGGCGTCCGACGGCCCGTGCCGGCGGCTCACCGGCATGCTCGGCCGCGAGCTGGCCGCATGCCGCGCCGATCTCCTGGCCACGGTTCCGCCGGATCGTCACCGGGATGCCGGCAGCCGCGACCAGCCCGGCGAACGCCTCGATCGTCTGCATCGGGCTCGCCGTCCACGGCGTGTGCGCGACGGGGTTCATCGGGATGAGGTTGACATGGGCGAGATCGCCCTGGAGGAGCGTCGCCAGCGCGTCCGCATCGGCCGGGGTGTCGTTCACGCCGGCGATCATCGTGTATTCGTAGCTGATCCGTCGTCCCGTGGCCGCGGCGTGGTCTCGGGCGGCGGACACGACCTCGGCGACCGGCCAGCGCCGATTCAGTGGCACGAGGACGTCACGGAGCGAGTCGCGCGCCGCATGGAGGCTCACCGCGAGGGTGAAGCGCGCACCGAGCGCCGTGAGCCGACGGATCCCCGGCACGACGCCCGAAGTGCTGACGGTGATGTGCCGCGCCCCGAGACCGAACCGCTCCGGGTCGGCGAGGGCCTGGACCGCCTCAAGGACACGGTCGAGGTTGAGGAGCGGCTCTCCCATCCCCATGAAGACGACGTTGGTGACGACGCGCCCGTCGGCCGCCAGACGACGGGCCGCCGCGCGCACCTGGTCGACGATCTCCGCGGTGGTCAGGTCGCGCCCGAAGCCGAGTTCGCCAGTCGCACAGAACGGGCAGCCGACGGCACAGCCGACCTGGCTCGAGATGCAGACGGTGTGCCGCTCCCGGCGACCCACCCGCGGCGGGTAGTGCATGAGGACGGACTCGACGAGGGCGCCGTCGTCGAGTCGATGCAGCGCCTTCTCGGTGGCCCCTCCGTCCGACGGCAGGACCTCCGTCGCCTCGAGTGTGTCGAGGCGGTACGCGCCTGCGATCCGCTCCCGAAGCGCACCCGGCAGCGGATGGAGATCTGCCGCGACGAGCGCGTGGCGACGCCAGAACGCCTCCCCGAGCTGCGCGAGGCGGTAGGCTGGTGCGCCGTTCTCCGCCAGCCACGCGGCGAGGGCCGCCGGGTGGACGCCGGCAAGTCCCGGTCGATCTGTTTCGACGTGCGGGCCGGGCGCGGGGGGCGGTGTCAGGATGCTCGTCATGGGCGCGGATTGTCGCACGAGCCGACCCCGGACTCCGGCGGCCGGCATCCTGCCAGAGGGCAGCCGCGAAGCCCGACCCACCCTGCGTCTCGCCGCCTGCGACCGACCGGCTTCGACCGACCGCCTGCCGTCTCATCTGTTCATCCACCGAACGCTCGGTCCGGGATGGAGCGGTGGCGCCGTGACCATCGTCTCATCAGCTCATCCACCGAACGAGCGAGACGGATCCGGCGCTCGGCGGCGCCTGACACCTCTCGGATCACCTGCCCGCCGCACCAACGTTCCCCCGATGAGCATTTGAGACGCCATCCGGCCTGCGCCACTCCCAGAGGCGGACCGAACCGGGGGTTTCCGCGCATGGATGCACCCCGAGCCCTGCTCAGACGTCCCGAGCCCCTTCAGACGACGCGACCACCGGCGACCGCCGGCCGCCCTCGAGCGAACGCCGATCCTGTCATCGGCCGCCCGCCGGCAGGTTGGACTTCCTCGAGACGGAGCCGGCCCTCGACTGTCACGAGCTCGAGGCCGGCCGTCGCGGCGACGAGTGTCCCGACCGGCGGACGGTCGTGTTCGCCCGTCTCGGGGATGACCTCGACTCGACGAACGATGAGGCGTCCGACCGACGTCTCGAGGTGGGTGCCGGGCCACGGATCGAACGCCCGGACCCGACGCTCGAGATCGCGGGCCGGGACCGTCGGATCGAGCCGGCCGTCGGCCCGTCGAAGCGGCCGCGTCATCGTCGCCGCCGCGGCATCCTGGACGTGGGGCACCAGCGCGCCTGCCAGCCACGGCCCGAGCGTCCGGCCGACGAGAGCGACGCCGACGCGGGCTGCGTGCACCTCGACCTCCGGCGCCCGCTCGCGCCCCGTCAACGGCCAGCGCTCGGCCGCGACGATCGGTCCCGTGTCGATGCCCGCGTCCATGGCGATGATCGTCACCCCGGTCTCCGGGTCGCCCGCGAGGATCGCGGCCGGGATCGGCGACGCGCCGCGCCATCGCGGCAACAGCGACGGGTGGACGTTGAGGATCCCGTGGCCGAGGAGGTCGAGGATCGTCAGGGGCACGATCAACCCATAGTCGGCCAGGACGCCGACATCCGGCCGGAGCTCGGCGATCGCTGCGGCCACGCCCGGATCGCGGAGGGTGGTCGGGGCGATGATGGGGAGGCCGAGGTCGTCGGCCCGAACCCGGACCGGCGCCGGTCGAAGGACGCCGCCTCGACCGCTCGGTCGCTCGGGGATGGTGACGACGCCGACGAGGCGGATCCCCGGTGACGTCGCGAGCCGCTCAAGGATCGGGACCGCGAAGCCGCCCGACCCGAAGAACACGACCCCCGCGGGCTCGCTCACGCGAGTGCGGTGGCGCGCGCCTCGATCTGCTCGTCCTCGTCCCCGGGTCCCACCGCGATCAACTCGTCCATCGAATCGAGGTAGTCGATGTACAGCTTCCCGTCGAGATGATCGAGCTCGTGCTGGAGCGCCCGACCGAGGAGCCCCGACCCGGCCACCCGGACCTCGCGGCCGAAGCGGTTCTGGGCGACGACCCAGACCCGCTCGCGACGGGTGATATAGGCGACGTAGCCGGGGATCGAGAGACAGCCCTCGAGATCGCGGTCGTCGCCGGTCGCGCGCACGATCGCCGGGTTGATGAGCTCGTGGAGCTGGTCCTCGACCTCGATGACGCAGACCCTGAGCGGCTCGCCGAGCTGGGGCGCGGCGAGTCCCACCCCCGGAGCGTGGCGCATCGACTCGGTGAGGTCGTCGAGGAGCTCGTGGAGCGAGCGACCGAAGCTGTCCACGGGAAGGCCCTGGAGACGAAGCCTCGGGTCGCCGAGAAGGACGATCGGTCTGACGCTCATGGCCGCGAAGTATATCGGAGGGCGGCTGCGCCGCCGCTCGGCCGGGACCGACAGCGGCAGGCCATCAGAGCAGCGTCTCCGGGTCGACGTCCACGCTCCATGCTGGCCCGAGTCCACCGTCGAGCAGTGCGACCGGGTCCGTCCCGCGGAGGACCACGTTCCAGCGCCATCGCCCGGCGCGCCGGGCGATGTACGCGGGTGCGGGCCCGATGACCTCGACGGAGAGCCGCCGTTCCGCCGCGAGGATCCGGAGGCGATCGGCCGTCGCCGTCGCCATCGCCTCCGCCACGGTCGGATCCGGGAGTCCGACGGTGAGCTTCACGTACCGCCCGAACGGCGGTGCTCCGTACCGCCGGCGGGCCGTAAGCTCGGCGTCGTAGAACGCCGCGGCGTCCCCCTCCGCGACGGCCCGGATCGCCGGATGATCCGGCTGATACGTCTGGATGATCGCCACTCCCGGTCGATCGCCGCGTCCGGCCCGGCCCGCCGCCTGGGTCAGCAGCTGGTACGTCCGCTCGGCCGACCGCTCGTCCGGCAGGTTGAGGGCGATGTCGGCGGAGACGACGCCGACGAGCGCCACCTCCGGGATGTCGAACCCCTTCGTCACGAGGCTCGTCCCGATGAGCAGATCGAGCCGGCCGTCCGTGAACGCGTCGACGACCCGTTCGGCGCCGCCACGGCGTTCGACGACGTCGCGGTCGAGACGTCCGACCCGGAGTCCAGGGAACCGGGAGCGGACCTCCGCCTCGACCCGCTGGGTCCCGCCGCCGAGGTAGCGGATGCGCGGCGAGCCACAGGCCGGGCAGCGCGTCGCGAGCGGCGCGGCGCGACCGCAGTGATGGCACCGCAACGACATGCCGGCCTGATGGAAGACGAGTGGTCGCGCGCATTCGTCGCACGTCTGAACGGCGCCGCAATCGCGGCACAGGACGGCCGACGCAGAGCCACGCCGGTTGATCACGAGGATGCCCCGCTCGCCCTCGGCCGACCGGAGATCGCGGATCGCCACCTCGAGCCGGCGGGAGATGAGACCGCGGTTCCCGGCCGCGAGTTCGGCTCGCAGGTCGACGATCTCGATCGTCGGCGGCGCGCCCGCAGGGCGCAGCGGCAGGACGACGCGCCGGTAGGTCCCGTCGCGGACCCGCCCCATCGTCTCGACCGCGGGGGTCGCCGAGCCGAGGACGCAGGCAGCGCGAGCAAGCCGGGCGACGGCGACGGCCGTGTCACGGGCCTGGAGCCGGGGCGTCCGGTCGCTCTTGTACGCGCCGTCGTGCTCCTCGTCGACGATGACGAGGCCGACCTCGGCGAGCGGCGCGACCACGGCGAGGCGGGTGCCGACGACGATGTCGATCTCGCCGCGTCGGATCCTCCGCCACTCGTCGGCTCGCTCACCTTCACCGAGGCCGGAATGGACGAGCGCGATCTCGGCGTCGAGGTCGCGGCGGAGTCGGTCGACCAGTGGCAGCGCGAGGGCGACCTCCGGGACGAGGATAAGGACGGGTCGGCCCGCGTCGAGACAGGCGCCGATCGCCTCCACGTAGACGGCGGTCTTGCCGCCCCCGGTCACGCCGTCGAGGACGAGCGGTGTCGGGTCGCCCTCGGCGATGGCGGCCCGGATGCGGTCGAGGGCGGTCCCCTGCGGGCCGGTGAGGTCCGATCCGGACGGTCGGGCGCCACGGTGCCCGGGCCGGCGGCGGGCGAGTGGTCGTCGCTCGACCGCGACGACGGAGATCGCCACGAGACCCCGCCGCGCGAGGCTCGTGACGGTCGAGGCTCCGACACCCGCGCTCGTTCCCGCGGTCGGACGGCCGCCGTCAATGGAGCGATCCCCCTCCAGTGCCACGAGGAGCTCGATCTGGTGCGGACCGAGTGGTCGCCCGGGCGGTCGGACGCCCGCGGCCAGGTTCGCCGCCGCGACGCGGCCGTCGTCCGTGAGACGCATCCGCCGCTCGAAGCGGGGACCGGCCCCAGCCGTGGTGAGCGTCCAGTCGAGGGTCACCCGGCCGCTTGCCTCGAGGGTCCGAAGACGGCGGATCAGGGCGGCCCGGCCACTCGGCGTCTCGAGGTCGCGGACGACCCGCGGCGCGAAGCCGATCCGATCGAGGAGCTCGCGGTCCGTTCCGTCCACCGCTTCCATGCCGGCGTCGTCGCCGTCGCCGCCCGCGCCTTCGCCCCCGGGCGTCCGCTCGACGACGAGCTCGAGGCGCTCGAGCATGCCCGGCGGGAGCATCGCCCGGATGACGAGCGACGTCGGAGCGAGATACCGCTCGGCGATCCAGCGGGCGAGCTCCACACTTCGCGCCGGCAGGAGTGGGCCGTCCGTCCGGACCCGATCGATGATCGGCTTGCTGACGATGCCCGGCGCCATCGCACCAGGGCCGAGCACGATCCCGAGCGCGTGGCGCCGCCCGAACTCGACGAGGACTGCCTCTCCGGCCTCGAGTCCATCGAGGGCGGGCGGGACGGCGTAGGTGTACGCCCGGTCTGCGGATCCCCCGGCCGCGTCGATCGCGACCTCGACGAGCGGCCGCTGCGTCGGCGTCGCGGCCGGGTCACGGCGCAGCTCCTCGTCCGACATCACGGGAGCGCCGTCAGACGACCACCGGTTGGCGACCGGGACGTGCGCGCTCGGTCGCGATGATCTCGTCGATCCGCTCGGCGGTCCACTCCACCTGGCCGGTCTCGTTGACGACCACATGGTCGTAGTCCTCCTGGCGGGCGAGTTCGATCGCGGCGTTCCGCTGCCGGAGCTCGAGTTCGTCGGCGGTCTCCGTGGCTCGGGTCCGCAGGCGGTGGAAGAGTGCCTCGAGGGACGGTGGGACGAGGAAGATGAGGAGCGCCTCCGCGACCCGCTCCTTGACGATCTGGGCGCCCTGCACGTCGATCTTGAGGATGACGTCGCGACCGGCGGCGAGCGCCTCGCGCACCTCCGTCCGCGGCGTGCCGTACCAGTTCCCGTGGACTTCGTTCGCCTCAAGGAGCTCGCCGGCATCACGGAGCTCGACGAACCGCTCCCGGCTCAGGAAGTGATACGAGCGGTCCGGCAGCTCGCCGGGCCGCGGCGCACGGGTCGTGCAGGTCACGACATAGTGATAGTCGGGATGATGCGGCCGCCGCTTGAGGGCGTCGAGGATCGTGTCCTTGCCGACGCCGGACGGCCCGCTGACGATGACGAGGAGCGGTACCGGCGGGCCCGTCATCGAGCGGACGCCGCGCTGCGCAGCCCGGAGAGCGCGCGTTCGAGGTCGGCCGGCAGGGGCGCCTCCGCCCGGATGAGGTGCCCGTCCGCCGGTGATGCGAGCTCGAGTCGCCAGGCATGGAGGAAGAGCCGCTCCAGACCGTCCGGGCCCTTCCGTGACGTTCCGGTCCCGTAGACGGGATCGCCGGCGACCGGGTGGCCGATGGCCTCGAGATGGACCCGGATCTGGTGTGTCCGTCCGGTCACCAGGTCGAGCTCGAGGAGGGTCCAGGCGGCGAACCGCTCGCGGACGCGGTAGCCCGTCGTGGCCGCCCGACCGTCCGGCACCACCGCCATCCGCGTCCGGTGCTTCGGGTCCCGTCCGATGGGTGCCTCGATCCGACCGACCGCCGCGGCGACCGACCCCTGGACGAGCGCAAGGTAGGTCTTGCGGACCCGGCGGGCCTTGAGCTGGGCCATGAGGCTCGACTGCGCGACGTCGCCCTTGGCGACCATGAGCAGGCCGCTCGTATCCCGATCGAGACGATGGACGATGCCCGGCCGGCGCACGCCGGCGATCCCCCCGTACTCCGCGGCGTCGCGGCGGCCGAGGAGGGCGTGGACGAGCGTTCCCGTCTCATGGCCGGGCGACGGGTGTACCACGAGCCCGGCGGGCTTGTCGACGATGAGGAGTTCGGCGTCCTCGTAGACGACGGCGAGCTGGATCTCCGGTTCCGGGATGAGCGTGGCGCGCTCGGCCTCGGGGACGACGAGGCGGAGCCGCACCCCGCCGCCGACCATCGTGTTCGCGCGGATCGCATCCCCGTCGACCGTGAGGTGGCCCGCCGCGATGAGCTTCTGGACGTGGCTCCGCGACAGCCCGGTCGCATCGGCGACGAATCGGTCGGCCCGGATCGCCGCCCTGCCGTCGGGGACGATCACGTCCGTCACCCGCTCGCCCGTCCCGATCACCCTCGACCCGGTCGTGTGCGTTCGGGCGGCAGCAGGGCAAGGATGATGAGGAGGACGATCGCCGTGCTGATCGCCGCATCCGCGATGTTGAAGGTGTACCAGCGCCAGCCACCGACACCCGCATCCACGAAATCGATGACGTAGCCGAGGCGCAGTCGATCGAGGAGATTGCCGACCGCGCCGCCGACGAGGAGCCCGAGTGCGAAGGTCACGAGGAGGCTGTCGCCCGCCCGCGCCTCGTACCAGACGATGAGGCCGACGACGGCCAGGCTGCCGACGCCGAACACGAGCGCCGATCCCTGGAAGAGGCCGAACAGCGCGCCTTCGTTGTGCGAGACGTCGATCCGGACGAGGTCGCCGAGGACCGCAACCGGGACGCCCACCTCGTAGGTCGACGCGATCGCCGCCTTCACGAGCTGATCGACGACGACGACGACGATGCCGATCGCGGCGAAGAGCGGCCAGCGTGGCCGCCGAACGATTCCCACTGCAGGGGTCATGCGGGCCGACCCGCGCGACCGGAGGCGGCGGAGCGGTGCCTCCCGAGCCCGATCCGGACGTCGCCGTCGTCGAGGTGCACGCTCGCCGTCGCAACGCCGGTCGGGGCCGGCCCGATCGTGACGAGGTCCGCGAGCGTCTCGGCTGCGACGGCGTCGAGGTGCGGCACGACGGCGGACGTCACCCCATCGAGCCAGAGCTCGATGCGATCCGTCAGCGCGAGCTCGGCATCCTTGCGAAGGTCCTGGATCGCCCGCTGGAGCTCGCGCGCGTCGCCTTCGGCGATGAGCTCCGGGGTGAGCTCGGTGTCGATGACGACGACGAGCCCGTCGTCGTCGGCCACCGCGGTACCGGGCCGCGGGACCGCCTGGATCTCCACTTCATCCGGCGCGAGCGTCACGCCGGCGAGCCGGACCGAACCGTCGGCGACGAACTCGACGTCGCCCGTCCGGGCCGCCGCCATGACCGCCGGAATGATCGCTCCGAGGCGCCTGCCGATCCGCGGCAGGAGCGGCTTGACCCGTCGGTCGACGAGGGCCGAACCGTCCTTGATGAGTTCGATCCGCTTGACATTCACCTCATCGGCGATGAGGCCGAGGAGCGCCTCGCGCTCGACGAGATCGCCGCCAGGCAGTGCCAGCCACATCCGGGCGAGGGGCTGGCGGAGCCGGATGCCGGCACCGCTGCGGAGGGTCCGGACGAGCTCGGCGGCCCGACGGGCGGTGGCCATCGCCGACTCGAGTGGCTCGTCGCGAGCGGATGCGAGGGCCGCTTCCGGCCAGGCCGTGAGGTGGACGCTGTCCGGGGCGGCCGGGTCCAGCCGGGCCACGAGATTGCCGTAGATCGACTCGGTGAGGAACGGCAGGATCGGGGCGAGGAGACCAACCACGGCGACGAGCGCCGCGTGGAGCGTCGCGAACGCCGCGTCGCGGTCCGCCGTGGCCTCCGCCCTATCAAGTCGTCGGCGCGAACGGCGGAGATACCAGGTGGAGAGGTCGTCGACGAACTGCTCGATCGCGATCGTGGCCTCGCGCGCGTCGTAGGCGCGGAGCCGGTCTCCCGCCCGGGCGGCCGTGCCGGCGGCTCGCGAGAGGATCCAGCGGTCCAGCGCGCTCCGCTCGACCACCGGCGGAACGCCACTGGTCGGCTCCCAGCCGGCGAGTCGCGCGTGGGTGACGAAGAAGGCGTAGACGTTCCACAGGATGAGCAGTCCGCGACGCGCCTCGTCCGCGGCGTGCCAGCCGAAGGGGATGTTGTCCTCGGGGCGGGCGGCGGCGTACATCCAGCGCATGACGTCGACGCCCATCCGCTCGGCCGCCTCGTCGAACTCGATCGCGTTGCCGGCGCTCTTGTGCATCGGCCGGCCGTCCTCGCCGAAGAGGGTCGCATAGCCGAAGATCGTCGTGAACGGCGCCTCGCGGCGCAGGACGGTGCCCATGGCGAGCATCGCGTAGAACCAGTTGCGGAACTGGCCGGGGAAGCTCTCCGTGATGAAGTCCGCCGGGAACCACTGCGCCCAGTACGTCGGGTCCTCGCGGAAATGGAGCGTCGAGAACGGCACGATGCCGGCGTCGAGCCACGGATTCCCCACGTCGCGGATCCGCTCGACGGGCGCGCCGCAGCCCCGGCAGGTGATGCGCACCGCGTCGATGTACGGTCGATGCGGTGTGTGCCCCTCGAAGGCCTCCCAGCCGTCGATCGCCCGCTCCCGGAGCTCGTCCCGCCCGCCGACCACGTCGAACGTGCCGCAGCCGCGACAGTCGTAGATCGGCAGGGCGAGCCCGTAGTACCGCTTCTTGCTGATCATCCAGTCGTGCATGTTGAGGAGCCAGTCGAGCTCCCGCTCGTAGCCAAACCCGGGGATCCAGCGGATGCCGTCGACCACCTCCATGATCTGGTAGCGGAGGCTCGCCTCGATCTCGTCGCGGGTCAGCTGCTCGCGCGGCCGGTCGTACACCGGTCCCATGCTGATGTACCACTCGTCGACGAGTCGGAAGACGAGCGGCGTGCCGCAGCGCCAGCAGTGCGGATAGCGGTGGACGATGGTCTCGAGGCGATAGAAGCGGCCATCGTGCCGCATGCGCTCGACGATCGGTTCGGCGACGTCGCGGACATCGCGACCGGTGAAGGCGCCGAACCCGTGGACCACGATCCCGTTGTCGTCGAGTGGCGCGACGACCGGCAGGCCGAGGGCTCGTCCGAGCTGGAAGTCCTCCGATCCGCAACCGGGAGCGACGTGGACGATTCCGGTGCCCTCCGCCTCACCGACCTCGTCCCAGGCGACGACCCGATGGACGTACGGCTCGCCGGGCAGGTCGCGGGTGCCCGCGGCGAAGGCCTCGCGGACCGCCGGGAGCTCATCGAAGGGCCCCTCGTACCGCCATCCGACCAGCTCGCGACCGAATCGCTCCTCGAGGATCTCGAACGCGCCGTCGAGGGCCGTCCGGATCGTCCCGCGCCCGATCCAATAGACGTCGTCCCCCTGGCGGACCCGGACGTAGCGCAGATCCGGTCCCACGGCCGCGGCCACGTTCGAGGTGAGCGTCCACGGGGTGGTCGTCCAGACGAGGAGTGCCTCGCCCGGACGGTCCACGAGCGGAAGCTTCACCGTGAGGCCGGGGTCCTCACGGTCCTGGTATCCCTCGTTCATCTCCATCTGCGAGAGGCCCGTCCCGCAGCGCGCGCACCACGGCATCGAATCGTGGCCCTTGTAGAGCCAGCCGCGTCGGTGGCACTCGGCGAGGAAGCCCCAGATGAGGTCGTTGTTCTCGTTGCTGAAGGTGAAATAGCTGCCGCCGAGCTCGGGCATGCCGAGTCGCCCGACGAGCATCTCGACGGAATCGGTGACCGGCCCGTCCGGGCCGTCGATCGTCACGACCGCCGCCGGCTCGGCGGCGAGGAGGTCGCGCAGACGACGGAGCTCGTCCGGGTCGTTCCAGTCCATCCAGTAGCCGAGGCGGATGGACTGTTCGGTCTGGCGGGCGGCGAACGTGAGGACGCGCTGCTTGCACAGGGACACGAACTCAGCGATGCCGAACGCCTCGATGTCCCGCTTCGAGGTGAAGCCCAGATCTCGCTCGACGTTCACCTCGACCCACAGGCCCTGGCAATCGAAGCCGTTCTGCCAGCGCTCGTCCTCGCCGAGCATCGCGTGGAAGCGCTGGAAGACGTCCTTGTAGGTCCGGCCCCACGCGTGGTGGACACCCATCGGGTTGTTCGCGGTGATCGGACCGTCGAGGAAGCTCCAGCGCGGCCCGCCGGCGTTCTGAGCGCGCAGCCGGGCGAAGGTCCGGCGCTCCGTCCACTGGGCGAGGATCTCGTGTTCCTGGGCGATGAGGTCGGGCTTGGGGCTGACCGGCTCGAACAATCGGTCTCTCGTCCTCGGGTCGGGGCTGGGCGGCTCGTTCGCCGGAGTCCGGTTATCCTACCCGACGATGTCGCAACCGAAGGGCCAGCTGCCCCGCCACCGGTCAGCCTTCGCGGCGGCGTTCCTCTCCCTCGTCTTCCCGGGGCTCGGTCACGCGTATGCCGGCGCCTATGCGCGGGCGCTCGGATTCGCTGCGGCACCGCTGCTCGGCCTCTCGCTCGCCCTCGGCATTGGCCTGCGGGTGAGTCTCTTCGAGCTCGCCGGCGTCGCCCTCCAGTACCTCTGGCTCATCCAGCTCCTCAACGTCCTTACCCTCGGTTACCGGATCGTCGCCGCCGTCGACGCCCACCAGGTGGCGACATACATGAACGCCCTCGAGACCTCCGGCGGCGGCCGCCTCGGACGGCCGCGGCTCGGCCGCGATCCGCTGTCCATCGCCGGCCTCGCGGCGGTGCTCATCGTCATGTCCGGGGTCCACGTCGCGGTCGCCTACTACGACGTCCAGGCGCAGGACCTCGTGAACTGCGTGTTCGATCCGAGCGGCACCGCCAGCTGTGACAGCAGCCGGACCGGGAACGCCACCGGCTCGGCCGCCCCAAGCGGGAACCCGTCGTCCGCACCGAGCGCGGCATCGATCGCCGGCTCGGCCGCCCCCGGAGCCATGCCGGCTCCGGCGGAGTCGGCGAAGCTGTGGACCGGCGGCCGGCTCAACATCCTGCTGCTCGGCGTCGATCAGCGGCCGAAGGACGCGACATTCAACACGGACACGATGATCGTCGCGAGCATCGACCCCACGACGAAGCAGGTCGCGCTGTTCAGCCTGCCCCGCGACACGGTCGGCGTGCCGCTTCCGCCCGGCCCGGCACAGGCCGTCTTCGGTGCCACGTTCCAATGCAAGATCAACAGCCTCTGGACCGCCGCCCAGCAGCGCCCCGACCTCTTCCCCGGCAATGACCAGCAGCGGGGATTCCTCGCCCTCAAGGACACGCTCGGCTACGTGTTCGGCCTCGACATCCCGTACTACGTCGAGGTGAACTTCAACGGCTTCCGGCAGCTCGTGGACTCCGTCGGCGGGGTGACGATCAATGTCCAGTTCCCGGTCCTCGACGACAACTTCCCGGGCGACCGGGGGGACCCGATCCGGGTCTACATCCCGGCCGGGATCCAGCACATGACCGGTGCCCAGGCCCTCGTCTACGCCCGATCGCGGCACGGGTCGACGGACTACGACCGGTCGCAGCGCCAGCAGCGGGTCCTGCTCTCGCTGAAGGATCAGACGGACGTCAACGCCCTCATCCCGCGTATCCCCGACCTCGTCGCGGCCCTGAAGCAGACGGTCCACACGGACATCCCGGTGAGCCAGCTTCCGGCGCTGCTCCAGCTCGCGGGCGGCGTCGACACGACGAATGTCCGCTCGTACGTGTTCTCGCCGCCCCTCTACGGCCAGCACGTCTTCGACACGTGCGGCGACAGCAACACGCTGTACGTCGCCAAGGTGCGCCAGGCGGTGAAGGACGCCTTCAGCGCCAATCCGACGAACGAGGCGCAGAAGGAGCAGGTCGCCGCCGAGGGAGCCACCGTCTGGGTCCTCAACGGCTCTGGCCGGAATGGACAGGCGGCCAACGTCGCCGGCTATCTCACCTTCCAGGGCGTGAACGCGTCAGCGCCGAGTCAGCAGCCGCCGACGAGCCCCTCGGCGACGGAGATCGTCGTCTACAACGGTGCCGAACAGAAGGATCCGGCCACGGTGGCGCTCCTCGAGAAGGTCTTCGGCGTTAAGGCAACCCTCGTGAACGATCCGACCGCGCGGGTCAACATCGTCGTCACGACGGGCCGGACGACGCCGGATCTGACGCCGCCGCCCGCGCCGTAGTCCTCGCTCAGTCGACCTCGTCGATCGGGGTCAGCCAGTCCTGATACTCGGGCAGCCGCCCGCGCACCGCTTCGAAGTAGCGGCTCCGGATCGCGGCCGCGATCGGTCCGACCGCGCCGTTGCCGACGGCCCGGTGATCGACCTCGACGACGGGACTCACCTGGACTCCGGTGCCGCACAGGAAGACCTCGTCCGCCACGTAGAGCTCCGAACGGTCGATCGACCTGATCTCGGTCGGGATCCCGAGGTCGGCGGCAAGCCGGAGGAGTGCCGCGCGGGTGATCCCCTCGAGGATGTCATCGGACACCGGCGGCGTGAGGAGGACTCCGTCGCGGACGACGAACAGGTTCGCCGCCGACGCTTCGGACGCGTGACCGCTCGGCGTGAGAACGAGCGCCTCGTCGAAGCCGTTGAGCTCCGCCTCGCTCTTCTGGAAGGCCATGTTCACGTAGCCGCCGACGATCTTGCCACGGGCGGGGAGCGCCTCGTCCGCATTGCGGCGCCACGAAGAGGTCATGATCCGTATCCCGCGCGCGGTATCGACATAGTCGCCGAAGGGCACGGCGATGACGTACAGCTCGTGGGCGAGATGATGGAGCTTCACGCCGATCGCCCGCGTGCTCTTGTAGAACGACGGGCGGATGTAGGCGTCCTCGCGGAACCGGTTCCGACCCGCCGTCTCGACGATGATGGCGGTCAGGTCGTCCGCCGAGGGCACGGGGTCCATGAGCAGGATCTTCGCCGAGTCGCGGATCCGCTCGGCGTGCTCGCGGACGAAGACGCCGTAGAGCTGGCCGCGCTCCGCGTTCCAGTACGCCCGGATTCCCTCGAAGGTGGCCGTCCCGTACATGAAGGCGTGGGTCATGATGCTGACCTTCGCCTCACGCAGCGGCACATGCGCGCCCTCGAAATAGGCGATGAGATCGTCGAGGTCGCGCGGGGCGCCCGCCGCTGCGGATGCAGGCGTCGTCGCGGCTGCCGCCGCCGGGGCGTGGTCGGTGATCATCGGGTCGCTCCCGTTCTGTGGGCCGGACGGCCGATCGGACGGCGATCCCGCCACCTCACCGCCCGACGTGCGCCGCAGTATACCGCCGGGTCCGGCGAGCTCAGCCGGTCCGAAGGTTGGCGACGACGAGTGCGATGTAGCCGAGGTAGAACACGCCGCCGGTGAGGAGGTGCCGGCCACGGAGTCGGCCGCGCAGTGTCATCGGGATGAAGATCAGCGCCGACGAGAGGAAGGCGATGCCGGCCGACGCGAAGGCGAGCGTCGAGCCGGCCGTCACGGCCCAGTGACTCGAGGCAAAGACGAGGGCGACCACCGTCGGGATCGTCGCCTGGAAGACCATCGCCCCGGTGATGTTGCCCATCGCCAGGGTGTCCTTGCCCTGCCGGATCCAGATCACGCTGTTGAACTTCTCCGGCAGCTCCGTCGCGATCGGGGCGATGACGAGGGCGAGCAGCGCCTGCTGGACGCCGAGCGTGCGGGCGAGGTCCTCGACGGCCCCCACGAACGCGTAGGCGCCGAGGACAATGCACGCGAGCGCCACGAGAACCTGGAGACTGACGATCCGCAGGCGGGGCGTGGTGAGGTGCGCCGGGGCGGTTCGATCGAGGCGATGGAGCCGAAGCGGCGCGAGGAGCTCCGGGTCGCCGACGGTCGCCTCGGCCCGGAGATGCCCCCAGACGTAGTGGCCGTACAGGCCGACGAGGACGATCGCCGCCACCCAGCGCGGCCACTCGACACCCGCCGGGACGAATGCCACACCGACGGCGAGCCCGTACGCGACGGCGAAGTACCGCATGTCATGGCCGAGGACCTCGGTCGAGACGGGCATGAGATCCCCGCTCGACCGGCCCCGGGCGGTGACGAGGACGGCGATCCCGGTGACGAACATCGCGAGCGTCGAGAGCATGAACGGCGCGCCGAGGATCGCTCCGACGCCGACCTCGTTGGACGCCTCCGAGCCGGTGACGAGGATCGCGATGAGCGGGATCATCGTCTCGGGCAGCGCCGTCCCCACGGCGGCGAGGACCGAGCCCACGGCTCCCTCGGCGAGCTCGAGCTTGTGACCGAACCACTCGATCCCGTTCGTGAACAGTTCCGCGCCGAGGAGGATCGTCGCGAACGCGATGGCCAGGATGACGAGATCCATCGGTCCTCGTCAGGCGCGTGTTCGTGTCGTCGTCATCGACGACGGATCACGGGCGGAGGTGCTGGGGGGCGTACGGCAGCAGGGCCACGATGCGGGCGCGCTTCAGGGCGACCGCGAGCTCGCGCTGGTGTCCGGCACACGTGCCGGTCTTGCGGCGCGGTTCGATCTTCGCTCGCTCCGACAGGTAGCGGCGGAGACGGTTCACTTCCTTGTAGTCGATCAGCGCCGTCTTGTCCGCACAGAACGCACAGACCTTGCGGCGGCGACTGTCGCGGAAGTACGAGTCGCGCTTCTTCGCGCGTGGGGCGGGTGGCATCGGTGGGGTTCCCTTCGTTCAGTCGTCAGAATGGGAGGTCGTCGAGGTCGGCCCGGTCGAGATCGTCGGCGGGCGCCCCGGCCGGGCCGCTCGAGGCGCCGGGCCCGCTCGAGGCAGCCTCGCCGGGCGAGGCACTCGGGCCGCTCGAACCCTCCGGCCGGCTGGCGTTCCGCGGCGCGAAGCCGGGGTCGCCGTCCTCGCGCGGGCGTCGTTCGAGATTCGTCACGCGGTCCGCGATAAGCTCCGTCGTGTACCGCTTCTGGCCGGATTGATCCTCCCACTGGCGGGTCTGGATCCGGCCTTCAACGTAGACCTTCCCACCCTTGCGGAGATGCTCCGCGGCTCGTTCGCCCGTCTGGCCCCAGGCGACGACCCGGAACCATTCCGTCTCCTCCTGCCATTCGCCGTCCTGGCCCTTGAAGTTGCGGTTGACGGCGACGGTGAACTGGGTGACGGCCTGACCGTTCGGTGTGTACCGCATCTCGGGATCCCGGCCCAGATTGCCGATGATCATCGCCTTGTTGAGCGACATCGTGGGCGACCCTCGTCAGTCGATCGCGGCCGGAGCGGCTTCGCTCTCCGACTCGTCGATCCGTTCAGTCACGTCCTCGTCGTCGGGCTCGTCGACCGGCGGGCCGGCATCGACTTCGTCGGGGCCGCCATCGCGACGCGATGCCCGGATCGGGCGCTCGTCACGGGTGACGAGGTGGCGGATGACCTCCTCGGTGATGAGCAGGCCGTGCTCGAGCTCGGCGATGGCATCGGCCGGTGCCTCGAAGACGATGATGTGGTAGGAACCTTCGCGAAACCGGTCGATCTGGTACGCGAGGCGGCGGCGGCCCCATGGCGAGACCTTGACGATCGAGCCACCGGCGGCGACGATGCCGCGGGTCGTGCGATCCATCACCACCTGGGACCGCTCGTCCGGCACGTCCGGCCGGATCACGAGCATGAGCTCATAGCGACGCATGCGCCTGAACAACTCCTTCCTCTGGGAATCGCCCCGTTTCGAGATCGACGCCGGCGAGGGCGTCGGCCATGGCGGAGCCGAAAGGACGACGGCCGGAGTCTAGCACGAGCCGTCACGGACGGTCCGCGATGTATCCTCTCCGGGGCGGTCGCGCGACCTCTCGGATCGCCCGTCCAGTCCCTGGAGACCGCGTGCCGGCCAACCGCATCCTCCTCCTCGACACCGATCCGGGCTCGTCCCTCGTCATCTCCGGGGTCCTGACCGCCGTCGGCCACACGGTCGTCGCCGTCACCGACAGCTCGGATGCCTTCCGCCAGGCCCGCGAGCACGATCTCGTCATCATCGATGTCGTCGCCGCGGAGCCGACCGCCACCGAGGTATGCCGGGAGATCCGGGCGACTCCGTCGCTCGCGGCCGTCCCGGTCCTGTGCATCAGCCAGACCGACGACGTCGAGGATCGGATCAGGTTCCTCGAGGCGGGCGCGGACGACGTCATGGCCAGGCCCTTCGATGCCCGCGAGCTCGAGGCGCGGGTCGAGGCCCTCCTCCTCCGCTTCCGGCGGACGCGGGATCTCGCCCCGAGCGCCGCCGTGGCGCCCGCAGACCACCCGGTCCGGCGGATCGTCACCGTGTTCTCGCCCAAGGGCGGTGTGGGGACCACGACGATCGCGGTCAATGTCGCCCTGGCCGCGGCCCGCAGGCACCCGAAGCGGACCCTCCTCATCGACCTCGTGCGCCAGTTCGGACAGGTCGCGACCCACCTCGACCTCACCGTGCGTCACACGCTCGCCGATGTAGTCCGGGCCGAGTCCTCGCTCCGCGAGCCGGAGACGCTCCGCTCGTTCGTCACCCACTACGACGGTGGCCTCGACGTCCTCCCCGCGATCACCTATCCCGACCTGACGAACCTCGTGACCGCGGCCCACGTGGAGGCGCTGCTCGAGACGGCGGCGAGCGCCTACGACGCTGTCGTGGTCGACGGCGGCTCGGTCCTCGACCAACCCGCGCTCGCCGCCCTCGACGGAGCGGACAGCGTCATCTTCGCCGTCCACCCGGAGATCGCCGCCCTCAAGGCCCTCCACTCCCTCCTCGACGTCCTCGGCGAGCTCGGCTCGGTCGGGGCGAAGGCGACGTTCGTCCTCAACGACGCGTTCGCCAAGGAGATCCTCAAGATGCGCGACATCGAGGGCGCACTCGGCACGAGGATCGCCGCCGAGCTCCCGTACGATCCGTTCCTCTACCTCAAGGCGGTGAACGAGGGGGTGCCGATCATCCGGGGCGCCCCGCGATCGCTCGCCGCCGAGCGACTCTCCCGGCTCGCGGACCTCGTCTTCGAGGCAGGCGCCGGCGCCACGGTCGCCACGCCGTCCGCAGACGACAGGAAGGCGAAGCGGCTCGGGGGACTCCTCCGCCGGACCTGAGCGCCCACCGTGGACGTGGTGCCGAGGGTGAGATTCGAACTCACACGCCCTTTCGGGCCGCGGTGTTTAAGACCGCTGCGTCTGCCGGTTCCGCCACCTCGGCGCGAGGACAGCGTACGCGCCCAGGCGCGCGGTGGGGCGCGCGGGTCGCGTGTGGTGGAGGCGACGAGCGGATTCGAACCGCTGAATAGAGGTTTTGCAGACCTCCCCCTTAGGCCACTTGGGTACGTCGCCTCGGACGCTCGCCGACGGGGACCGGCGGGGCGGAGCACGGCTCCGCACGATATGTGGCTGCCCCTCGAGGATTCGAACCTCGGTTCACGGATCCAAAGTCCGCTGTCCTACCGCTAGACGAAGGGGCAGCGGCGGCTCGACGGGCAACTCGGGTGGGACGGCGATGGGAGATGGAGCGGAAGACGGGACTCGAACCCGCGACCCTCACCTTGGCAAGGTGATGCTCTACCAACTGAGCCACTTCCGCCCGGATATCACGACCACCTGACGAGATGGTGCCGAGAGCCAGGATCGAACTGGCGACACCGCGATTTTCAGTCGCGTGCTCTACCAACTGAGCTATCTCGGCCCGATGACCGACCACGGCTGGCCGCCCGTCGGCGTGGCGGAGGATACCACGCGCTCCGGCGGCCCTTCAACGCGGGCCGGGCCGAGCGGGCCGCGCCGTCAGTCGAGCCCCGTGAGGGCGGTCGTGTCGGCCGGGTCGAGCGGTGCCTCACCGGTGAGCTCGCGGAGGCGGTTGATGCGGTCGACGATCGGCGGGTGGGTGGACATCAGCCCGGCGGATCGGGATTCGAACTTCTTGATCGGGTTCGTGAAGTACAGGTGCTGGGTCGCCCGCGACGCGACCTCGAGGACATCGCGATCGCTTGCGATCGTGGCGAGGGCCCGCTCGAGGCCGTGCGGATTCCGGGTCAGCTGCACGGACGACGCGTCCGCGAGGTACTCCCGCTGACGGCTGACCGCGAGCTGCACGAGCTGCGAGGCGATCGGAGCGAGGATCGCGAGGACGATCGCGATGACGAAGAAGATCGCCTGCAGCCCTCCCCCGCCGCCGCCCTGGTTGTCGTTCCGCGAGCGCCGGCCGCCGCCAAACCAGAACGTCCAGCGCAGGAAGAAGTCGGACAGGAGCGCGACGCCGCCGACGAGCACGCCGACGAGGAGGGTGAACCGGATGTCGTAGTTCCGGACGTGCGACAGCTCGTGGCCGAGAACGCCCTGGAGCTCCTCGCGGTTCATCTTCTCGACGAGACCGGAGGTGACGGCGATCGATGCGTGTTGGGGATCGCGGCCGGTCGCGAAGGCGTTCGGAGCGCTGTCGTCGATGACATAGAGGCGCGGCATCGGGAGGCCGGCGGCGATCGTCAGCTCGCGGACGATGTTGAACAGCTGCGGCGCACCCGCCTCGTCGACCTCCCGTGCCTGGGACGTGGCGAGCACGAGCTTGTCACCCGCCGAGTACGACCCGATCGAGGCGAGACCGGCGATGGCGACGGCGATGAGCGTCGCCGCGAGGCCGCCGGTCGCCGTGCCCGTGAAGGCATAGCCGATGGCGAAGCCGAGGAGGCCGAGGAGCGCCGCGACGACGATCGCGAGCAGGACCGACTGCCGCTTGTTGTGGGCGATCTCGCTGTAGAAGGTGGTGGTCATCGGCCGGGACCGCTGAGCGTCCGGCACGACCGCTCCCGGCGGACCGTCACCGGAGGGCGACGACCGGCACGTCCTGGGCGGCCGCCTCCGCCTCGAAGAAATCGCGCTTCGTGAAGCCGAGCGAGCCCGCGATGAGGACGGCCGGGAAGGTCTGGATCGCCTGGTTGTAGTCGAGGACGGTCGCGTTGTAGTGCTGGCGAGAGAACCCGATCTGATTCTCCGTCGTGGTCAGCTGCTCCTGCAGGCTCAGGACGTTCTCGTTCGCCTTGAGCGTGGGGTAGTTCTCGACGACCGCGAACAGCGATCGGAGGGCCCCCGTGAGCATGTTCTCCGCCTGCGCCTGGACCACCGGACCCTGGGCACCGGCCGCGACCGCGTTCGCGCGGGCCTCCGTCACCTTCGTGAGGACATCCTGTTCGAAGTCCATGTAGCCCTTGACCGCGTTCACGAGGTTCGGGATGAGGTCGTGGCGGCGCTTGAGCTGGACGTCGATCTGGGCGAAGGCCTCGTCGATCCGGAGGCGACGCTGGACGAGCCCGTTGTAGAGCCCGACGAGGAAGACGGCGACGAGGACGAGGATGACGATGACGATGAGGAGCGGCAGCATCGATGATCCCTCGAGTGGCGAGTCGGGCGGTGCCCGGGTCCGCCAGTCTAGCCGACCGCAGCGGGTGGTGGGCGGTGCAGGACTCGAACCTGCGACATCCTCGGTGTAGGCGAGGCGCTCTGACCGACTGAGCTAACCGCCCGCGCCCGCCAGCATACCCGCCGCGCCGAACCGTTCGCCGCCGCCGACGGGCGCCGCGACGCGGGCGGTCGAGGGCGGATCCTGCCATCTGTCCCCCAGCCGGGCACTCGTCGGCCGAAAACCGCCACATGATCAACAACTCGGACGATTGCCAGGATCGATGACCGTCCGCAAACTCGCAGTACCTCGTGTCGGGCCGTCGATGGCGGACCAGTGCGCGCCTGACGCACATCTGGCAGAACCGGCGGTCAGGCGGCGCCGCGTCCGCGTGAGGCACGACTGGCCGCTTCGCCGCCGCCGACGGGCGCCGCGAATCGCGAAGGCGGTCCGGGTGTACCGCCTTGGATCGTCGTTCGGATGGTTCGGATGGGTGGTGCCCAGGCCGGGACTTGAACCCGGATGAGTTGCCTCATACGCCCCTCAAACGTACGCGTATACCAATTCCGCCACCTGGGCAGGTGTCCCGAGGGTTCCCGGCCTGCGGGTTCTGGTACCGAGGAAGGGAGTCGAACCCATACGCCCTTGCGGGCACTAGCTCCTGAAGCTAGCGCGTCTACCAGTTCCGCCACCTCGGCCGGGAGCCCCTCCGGACAGCGGACCGAGGTTCACCGCCCGGATGCGAGGCGCCATGTTAGCACGTCCCAGAATCGCCCACTCGGGTCGGCGATCTCGCGTGGAGTCGGCCCCCAGACCCGGTCGGACACCACCACGGGCTCGTCGCGGAAGAAGAGCGGCAGGCTGAGGACCGTCTGCCCGAGATACGTCTGGAGGCTCCGGAAGGCCGCCGCGCGCTTCGCCGCCGGGCCGTACGCCCGGGCCGCGATGAGCTTCGCGTCGAGGGCCGGGATCTGGACACCCGAGACGTTCGCTCCGCCGGTCGTCGTCTGCGTCGAGGCGAGGAACGGGTACAGGTCCGGATCGAGGCCGACGTCGACGTCGACGACCGCTGCGTCGTACTTGCCGGGTGCGAGGCGGCTGTCCACGAAGTCATGGGGGGTGAGCGCTGTGACCGTCACCTTCAGGCCGAAGCGCCGCCAATCCGCCGCGACCGCGTTGGTGGTGGCGAAGACGATCGGATTGGACACCTGGTCCGGGGTGATGAGCTCGATCGAGAACGCCGTCTTCGATCTCGGCGCGAACCAGCCCTTCGTTGTCTTCGTCCAGCCCGCCGCCTTGAGTGTCTTCGCCGCCGCGGTCGCGCTGTAGGCCACGGGCGTCACCGCCGTCGGATCGTACGCCCACGACGACGGGGGGATCGGAGTGTCGGCCTGGCGACCCGTTCCGGCGAGGACGGAGGCGATGATCGCGGGCCGATCGATCGCCTCGAGGAGGGCCTGCCGCACGGGAAGCTCGGCGAGGAGGGGGTGCCCCGGCCGAACGTTGAGGACGACGCCCGTGTAGGTGGTCCGCGGGTAGTCGACGAGGCGTGAGCCGGGGGTCGCCGCGAGCGCCAGGGCATCGGTCGGCGTCAGGCCGGAGGCGGCATCGAGCCTGCCGGCCCGGTAGTCCGCCATGAGCGATCCCGCGGCCGCGTAGAAGTGGAATTCGATCGCCGGGAGCGCGATGTAGCCGGGTGGCGGCATCGGGGTCGGACTCGCCACGGTCGCGGGCGACGTGGACGGTGTCCCGGACGCGGTCGCGGACGGCGAGGCACCGACCGGGGACGCCGACCGCTCGGGGGACGCCGAGGGCGCAGCGGACGAAGCGGGCGACGCCGAAGCGGCCGGCAGCCGACCGACGGCTGCGGCGAACGGCTCGAGCCGGGCGGCCGTCGCATCCCACGACACGAGTCGATAGGGACCGGTCCCCACGGGCGCATCGTTGAACGTCGCCGTGGCGAGCCCGGCAGCGCTCACGCCGCCGAGCAGGTGCTCGGGAAGCAGCGGCTGGCGAGCAGCCTGGAGGAAGCTCGCCACCGGCGTCTTGAGCGTGAAGCGGACGGTCGTCGCGTCGATCGCCGCGACCGTGACCTCGCGCCACGAACTCGCAGCGGGTCCCGTGTATGCCGGATCCTGGAGGGTGTGGATCGTGTAGACGACGTCCGCCGCGGTTACCGGCGCGCCGTCCTGCCAGATCGCGTCCGAGCGGATCGTGAATGTGTACGTCGAGCCGGCGCCGCCGACCGTCCAGCCGCTCGCGAGATCGGGCACGACCGAGCCGTCCGGCCCGAGCCGCACCAGGCCGCTGAAGACGAGGGCGACGATGTCGCGATCCGCCTGGCTCGTGGCGGTGAGCGGGTCGATCGAAGTCGGACGACCGAGGATCCCCTCGCGATAGGCGACCGCGGCGGCCGACGGGCTCGGCGAGACGGCGGGGCTCGATGCAGCGCCTCCGCCGGGGACGAGCGTCGGAAGGCCGATCGCCGCGGCGAACCCGACGAAGAGGCTGGCGAGAGCGGCCACGATGAGCCGGTCCCGCGTCGTCATGGTCCCCGTTCCGGCGCCCCTCCCCACCTCGCCGCGCGGGAGGTCGCGCCGCACGCTCAACGGGCGGTGGTCGTCGCCGGAGCGAGTGCGTACGTGACGAGCGAGAAGGCGACGAAGAGGATGCCGAGGGCGATCGTGAACTGGAAGAGCCGCCGTTCGATCCCTCGCCGGCTCCTGAAGACCGCCGAGTCGCCGCCGAACGTGCCGGACAGCCCGGTGCCTCGCGCCTGGAGGAGGATGGACGCCATGAGGGCGAAGGCGACGATGATCTGGCCGATGGCCAGGAACGGGTTCACGAGCGGAGATCCTCCTGTCGGTTCAGCCGCCGGATGGTAGCACAGCCTCCGGATCAGACCGGTCGCGCGGCCCCGGGGCTCGTCGCCGTCGTTCCCTGCGCGGCGACGGCGGCCATCGCCGCCGCGATCCGGGCGGGATCGCCGAGGAATCGATGCGACCTCGGACGGAGGTCCTCGTCGAGCTCGTAGACGAGCGGCACCCCGGTCGGGATGTCGAGCCCGACGATCTCGGCATCGCCGACATCGTCGAGATACTTCACGAGCGCCCGGATGCTGTTGCCGTGCGCCGCGATGAGCACCCGGCGGTCGGCCCGGACCGCCGGGGCGATCTCCGCCTGCCAGTACGGGAGGAACCGGGCCACGGTGTCCCGCAGGGACTCGGTGCGCGGCAGCTCCGTCGCGGAGAGGCCCGCATACCGCGCGTCGCGGCCGGGGAACCTCGGATCGTCGATCTCGAGCGCCGGCGGCGGCGTGTCATAGCTCCGACGCCAGCGTCGGACCTGCTCCTCGCCGTATGTCCGCGCCGTCTCCGCCTTGTCGAGACCCTGGAGCGCCCCGTAGTGGCGCTCGTTCAGGCGCCACGAGCCATGGACCGGCAGCCACATGAGGTCGAGGTCGTCGAGCACGATCCAGAGGGTCCGGATCGCCCGCCTGAGAACGGACGTGTAGGCGATATCGAAGCCGAGCCCCTCGGCACCGAGGAGTCGGGCGGCCTCGTGGGCCTCGGCGATCCCCGACTCGGACAGATCGACGTCCGTCCAGCCGGTGAATCGGTTCTCCCGGTTCCACGCACTCTCGCCGTGGCGGAGCAGGACGAGGGTCGGCACCGGGACTCCGCTCGGCCTCAGCGGCTCGCCGCGAGGCGGGCCCGCGCCGTGACGCCGGCGCGGCCGACGATGCCGGCCATCTCGTCCGGCCGGAGCGAGGCGCCGCCCACGAGGGCGCCGTCGATGCCGGGTTCGCCGAGGAACTCGCCGACGTTCGCCGCGGTCGTGCTCCCGCCGTAGAGGACGGGCACGCCCTCGCCCGCGGCCGGCGCGCCGATGTCGTGGAGGGTGCGGCGGATGAGGTCGGCCATCTCGGCGGCGTCGACACCGCGGGCGCTCCGACCGGTCCCGATCGCCCAGACCGGTTCGTAGGCGACGACGAGGCGTTCGAACGGCGCGCGGCCGCCGCCAGTCGGCGGTGCGTCCGCCAGGCCCGCAAGGGCCCCCCTAAGCTGCGTCTCGACGACCGCCTCGTGGAACCCCGCCTCGCGTTCGGCGAGCTGCTCGCCGACGCAGAGGATGGGCCGAAGTCCGGCCTCGAGGGTCCGGCGGACTTTCGCGGCGATGAGCGCATCCGTCTCGCCAGCGTCGCGGCGACGCTCGGAGTGCCCGACGATGACCCACTCGACGAGCCCGACGAGCATCGGGGCACTCACTTCGCCGGTGAACGCGCCGGCGGTCTCCTGGTGGACGTTCTGGGCCCCGACCGCGACGCCGGTACCGGACAGGGCGTCCCGGACAGCGGGGATGGCGACGAACGGCGGGCAGACGATCCGGACGACGGTCCGGTCGTCCGTGCGGGCGGCGATCGTCCGTGCGAGCTCGGCCGCCTCGCGCGGGACGGTGTGCATCTTCCAGTTCGCCGCGATGATCACCGGTCGCATGCCCGGAATCATGCCAGAGCGGTGCCGAACGCGAGCCGCTCGATCCGCTCAAGCGCCCGCTGGACCGCCGACCGGTGGATCGCGAGCCGATCGGCCAGCTCCCCGAGCGTGGCCTCCGGCGTCTCGTGTCGGCCCGCCGCCACGACCCGTACGACGTGCGGCTGCCGGGCGAGGCGCCCGTCGGCCTCGAGTTCCGCGATGGCGAGCAGCTGCCTTCCTGCCGCTTCGACGGACCGGGTCAGGTTCGCCGACTCGGCGTTGATCACCCGGTTGAGGTCGCCACGGACCGCTCGCGATACGCTCCGGGCCTCGAGCTCGAGGAGCGTGGCCCCGGCGCCGAGCCGCCGCAGGAACGTGCCGACCACGTCGCCGCCCTTCCAGGTCACGACGCCCCGACCGCGTCGGACGCGATGACCGGCGGGCAGGCCGAATCCCGCGAGCCGGTGGGCGAGGATCGGTGCCTCGTCCACGCCGACGACGAACTCGAGGTGCGTCCGGCCGCCGGCGAGGCTCAGTGAACCGCGTGCGAGGAAGAGACCGCGGAGGTACGCGGCACGGCAGTGGTCCGCTGCGTCATCCCACGCAAAGTCCGGCCGGTCTGACGCCCGCGGTTCGGTCGCGAGGCGGACCGCGAGACGCCCGGTGGCGGTGGCCCGTGGGGCCGCGCGGGCGGTCGCCAGCCCGGCGGCGAGGGCACGACGGTCGCACGGACGCAGCGGGTCGATCGCGGCGAGCTCCGTCCGCAGCGCCGCGACGAGGTCGCGCTCGGCATGCGTCATGCGGTCCGGGAAACCCCCGTCCGGCGCCTGGGCACGCCTTCGCGGTCGACGATGCGACCGATCGCGGCGGCGAGTCGAGCGGGGTCGTGGTGATGCGGCCGGGCCGGATCGACCACCTCGTCGAGGACGAGCCTCGGTGCGGGATCGGACGCGGGGGGCCAGCGGAGGCGGACCGGCTCGTCGCCGTCCGCTCCCTCCGCGAGGGCGCTGTTGGCGAGGACGATGTCGATGAGCCCGGGCGCCGCGTGCCGCTCAAGCGCCTCGATGTGGTCCGCCAGATCGTAGCCGCTCGTCTCGCCGTCCTGGGTCGCGACGTTGCAGACGTACAGACGGAGCGCGGGCGAGGCGCGCACCGCGTCGCGGATCGCCGGGATGAGGAGGCTCGGGAGGATGCTCGTGAAGAGACTGCCGGGCCCGAGGACGATGACCTCCGCCTCGGCGATCGCCCGCAGCGCGTCGGCCGAGGCGGAGACGTCGGCGGGCGTGATCCACAGCCGATCGAGCGCCGGCGTCCGGGCGATCCGCGACTGCCCGTCGACGACGATCCCGGCGGTCGTCTCGGCATGGAGCACGATCGGCGTCGGGGAGACCGGCAGGACCTGGCCGCGGACGGCGAGGACCCGGTTCATCTTGCGGACCCCCTCCTCGAAATCGCCGTGTTCGACCGCCGTGAGCGCGGCGATGAGGAGGTTGCCGACGGCATGACCACCGAGCGAACCCGCCTCGCCTTCGCGGCCCATGACCTCGGACTCCGGGAACCGATACTGGAGGAGCTCCGCCATGAGCGGCTCTGCGTCCGCGAGGGCGACGATGCAGTTCCGGATGTCTCCGACGGCAGGAATCCCGAGCTGGGCGCGGAGCTTGCCGGACGAGCCACCGTCGTCGGCGACGGTGACCACCGCCGTGAGGTTGCTCGTCTGCTGCTTGAGGCCGCGGAGGAGGGTCGAGAGGCCTGTCCCACCGCCGATGGCGACGATCCTCGGCCCTCGGGCGAGGAACCGCTTCTGGTAGATGACCTCGACGAGCGGCTGGTCCGCATCCGGCGCCCGGAGCGGGTCCATGATCGCCCGCATGACGCGGAACGAGCCGAACAGGAAGATCGCGAGCCCGAGGCCGCCGAGGATGAGGCCACGGGCGAGGTACGGCAGGAACTGCAGCGTCGCGACGTAGGCGACCGCCTGGAGCGGCCCGGCCACCTCCGTGTCGCGGTAGAGCTGGCGAAGGGCGAGCGCTCCGCCGAGGGCGAGGCTGAGCTCGCCGACGAAGACGAAGAACAACCATCGCTTGATCCCCATCCCGGGCCGCAGCCACGCCCGGAGGTTGGCCGACAGGCCGGCGGAGCCGCTCCCTGGTCGATGGCGGCCGGGCGGGTTCACGAGCGGTCGAGCTCGCGATGGAAGATCGCGACGGGAGCTCCGCGATCGCGGAGCCAGGCCGCGATCTCCTCGGCCACGACGATCGACCGGTGATAGCCGCCGGTGCACCCGACGGCGATCGTCAGGCGCGTCTTCCCCTCCGCCTCATAGGCTGGCAGGACGAAGTCGAGGAACTCGCGGATGAAGCCGAGGAACCGCTCGGCGACAGGCTGATCGAGCACGTAGGCGCGGACCGCGTCGGTAAGGCCGGACAGCTGACGCAGCTCGGGAACGTAGTACGGATTCTCCATGAAGCGGACGTCGAAGACGAGGTCCGACTCGAGCGGGACACCGTACTTGTAGCCAAAGCTGATGAGCTGGACCACGAGCTGCTCCGGCTCGACGTGATCGCTCAGGTGGGCGAACAGCGTCTCCCGGAGTTCCCGCAGCGAGAGGTCGGACGTGTCGAGGACGATGTCCGCCTCCGAGCGGACCGGCTCGAGCACGCGACGCTCCTCGGCGATCGAGCTCTGGATCCCGCGCTGATCGGCGAGCGGATGGCGATGCCGGGTCTCCGAGAACCGCCGGATGAGCACCTCGTCGCGCGCTTCGAGAAAGAACACCTGGGGCCGGATGTCTCGCCCCTCGAGCGCGCCCCGCATCGCGGCGAAGGCGAGCGGCGCGTCGCCGGAGCGGATGTCGAGGACGATCGCGACCCGGGCGTAGCGTTCCGGATCACTCGACACGAGCTCGGCGAGCTCCGGCAGGAGATCGCTCGGGAGGTTGTCGACCACGACATAACCGAGGTCCTCGAAGAGCTTCGCAGCGGCGGTCTTGCCCCCGCCGGACACTCCGCTCAGCAGGACGACGTGCGGCGTCGGGTCGGCCGCGGCATCGGCCGCCGAGGCGTCCATCCCATCGCGGCGCTCATCGGAGGCGACCATCGTCGGCCAGTCTACCGCGGCATCGCTCGGTGTCCGCTCACCGCCCGCTGCGCCGAATGACGATGATCGATATCTCGAAGAGGAGGTACATCGTCAGGCCGAGGACGGTGGGGCTCACGAGGTCCCCCCCGGGGGTGACGACCGTCGCGAAGACCGCGATGCCGAGGATCACGTAGCGGCGAGCCGATCGAAGTCGCGACGAACTGATGATCCCGACCCGCGACAGGACATAGAGCACGATCGGGAACTGCATGGTCAGCCCGAAGGCGAGGAAGAGCGTCGTGATGAACCCGAAGTAGTTGTCGATCGTCAGGGTGATCTGGATGGAGGCGGACTCGTAGCTGAAGAGGAAGCCGAGCGCGAACGGGAGGATGACCCAGGCGACCGCGACGCCGATCCCGAAGAAGAGGAGCGCGATGGGCACCCACGGGCGGACGATCCGCCGCTCCTCCGGGGTCAGCCCGGGCGAGACGAAGGCCCAGATCTGGTAGAGGATGACCGGCATGCCGAGGATGAGTCCGACGACGAGGGCGATCTTGATGTAGAGGAAGAACGGACCGCCGGCACTGAGCGAGACGAGCTTGCGGTCGCCGATCGGGCCCCGCAGCACGTCGATGATCGCGCCGGCCCGGAGATACCCGACCACCGAGAGGACGAGGATCGCCGCGACTGTCTTGAAGACCCGGTTGCGGAGCTCGGTCAGGTGGTCGACGAGCGACATCGCCGGTTCGTCGACGCGGTCGGCGGGCGGCGGCGGACCCGGATCGGGCGCGATCGTCCGTGGCGCCGGCGCTCCGGCCTCCCGGGCCGCGTCGGCGTCGGCCATGAGGATGTCCCGGGCGGCCGATCAGGCCTGTGGGGCGGTCGGCGGCTCCGGTGCCGCGCTCACCGCGGGGCCGGGAGCCGGGGCCGCGGGGCCGGGAGCCGGGGCCGCGGGAGCCGGTGGCGTGGCGATCGCGGGCGGAGTGGCGGGCTTCACGTCAAGCCTGGTCGCGTCCTCGACGTCGGTAGCCGCCTTGCGGAACTCGCGGATGCTCTTGCCAAGGGCAGCCCCGACGTCGGGAAGCTTCCCGGGGCCGAGGATGAGGAGGGCGATGACGAGCACGATGATGAGTTCGACGGGCCCGATACCGAACGGCATGACAGGTGCCGAGACCTCTGCTTCGACATCCGAGGCAGCGCCATGGGCGGGCCGCTCGGGCGGCCTACGATAGCACAGGGAGCTGCGCCGACCATGACGCCGCGGCGGCCGCGATCCGTTCGCCCGGATCGGTCCGGACCGGATCGGGCTTCGTGGCAGCCGCGGCGATGCCGCGCGAGACGTTGACGAGGAGCCCGCCGCCCGGGCGGCCGCCAGCGGGCGGCGAAGTCGCCGGTCCCGCGGCGAGCACCGGCCCGATCTCGCCGCCCTGGACCCCGACACCAGGCACGAGGAACGCGAGGCCGGGCGCGATCGTCCGGATCGCGGCGAGCTCGGTCGGACCGGTGGCACCCACGACGAGACCGACGGTCGCACCGGATCCCCATCCGCCGGCTCGCCGGGCGACCCTCGCCCAGAGCGGCTCGGACGGCGCGCCGCGGCCGGATTCTGCCGCGACGACGAGATCCTGGAGCTCACCGGCCCCGGGATTCGATGTCCGGCAGAGGACATAGGCGAAGCGATCGATTCGTTCGAGGAGCGGACCGATCGCCGCTCCGCCGAGATACGGGCTGACGGTCACCGCGTCGGCCGCAAGGCGATCGAACAGGGCGATCGCCTGCCGGGCGGCGGTCGACCCGATGTCGCCGCGTTTCGCGTCGATGACGACCAGCACCTCCGGCGGAACGAGACCGCGGAGGCGCTCGAGCGCCGCCAGGCCGGCGCTCCCGAACGCCTCGAAGAAGGCAACGTTCGGCTTGATCGCCGCGACGTGGGGTCCTGCCGCCTCGATGAGGAGGCGAGCGAATGCCTCGATCCCCCGGACGTCCGCGCGGAACCCCGGCGGCAGCGCGGCCGGATCGGGGTCGATGCCGAGGCAGAGGACCGTCCTCACAGCGACGGATCGCGCCGCGAGCCGGTCGAGGTACGTCGCCGTGGCTTCTCCTACGAGCCTGTCGGCGATGCCGCCGGAACGGATGGGGCGAGCGACGGTGCCGGCGTGGGCGCCGGCAGATCGGCCGGGGCGATGTACCAGTCCGGATGCGACGCGCCGTCGAGTCCGGCGTTGACCGTGAGCGACACCGGATCGCTCACCGTCCACCGCCCGGCGGGGCCGCTGAGTCGGACGACGCGGAGGTCCGTGACGCCGCCCTCGATATGGAGGTAGGCGATCGAGTCGCCGGCCGGCGACCAGACGGCGCCCCATGAATGGAGGCCATTGGTGACGCGGACGATCTCCGCCCCGGTCCGCGGATCGAGGATCACGACGTCCGTCCCGAGCGTGCTCGTCCTCGTCGCGACGATGTAGCGCCCGTCCGGCGACCAGCGCGGCGCGTTGTAGCCCGGCCCCGTCACGGCTCGATAGGCCTTGGTCGCCCAGTCAAAGCGGTAGATCTGCGGGGCACCGCGTGCGGCGTCGCGACCGTTCTTCACGTAGAGGAGCGACTTGCCGTCGGGACTCCACGCCGCGTCCTGCTGGCCGAGCGGCGGCGACTCCGGCACGCCGGCGTTGGTGAGCTTGCCGGTCACCGCATCGAGGAACTGAAGCACGACGTCGCTGTTGACGGGGTCCGGACCATCCGAGAAGAGGGCGATCGTCCGCCCGTCAGGCCGCATGACCGGCTGGCGGAGCCAGTAGAACCACGTCCCTGACCCGTTCGTGAACAGGCCGTCCGTGATCTTGATCCGTCCGCTCCCGTCGGGGTGGATCTTGTAGAGGATCGGATACGTCGCCTCGTAGTGGGTAGGCGCGCCGCCAGGCAGGCGGTACGTGACGATCTGATCGCGCGTCTCGATGTAGAGGATCCATTGCCCGTCTGGCGTGAACGACGGCATCGAATCGGTCCCGGCGCTCGTCACCTGCCGTGCGCCGCCCGAGTCCTCGATCCAGATGTTGCCGTCCTTCGAGTACACGATGCGACCGAGGAGGGTCGCCTCCGGCGGCTGGCTCGGGACGATGACGACGTTCGACGGGGTCGGCGTCCGGTTCGCGCCGGCGGGACCGCCGCCCGAACCCCGGCCGCCGAGGTGGAACGGCAGGTTGCCGGTGAGGATGCCGAAGCTCAGCGCCGCGACGACGGCGAGTCCGACAAGCGCGGCGGCCGGAGCGACGAGCGCGGCGGACGGCCGGATGCCGTACGGGTCTCCAGCTCGCGGCGGACGTACGGGCGCCGGTGCGGGTCTCCGCGTCACGGTGTCGCCTGGGCCCCGATCCGGGGCCCGACCACGGTTCCGGTTCCGGTTCCGGTTCCGGCGAGGATCGCCGCCGCCTCGGGGTGACTGCCGCACGGGGCGACATCGCGGATGTCGAACTGGAGCGACTCGAACCCGGCGAAGACCCGGGACGTGAGCCGCACCACGACATCGACGCGATCGCCCTCGTGGAGTAGCGCTGTGAGATCGTCCCGCCCGAACGCGATGCCGTCCACGACGTCCCGCTCGCGGCGGAGCGTGAGCTGGGTGTGACCGCCGCTCGCGCTCCGGATGCGGCCCACCGTCGCTCCAAGGGCCGCGACGAGCGGTTCCGGGTTGCCCGTACCGGTCGGCTCGAGGGCGCGGAGTTCGCGGAGCAGCGGGTAGTCGAGCTCGCTCGCCGGGAGGGCCAGATCGAGTCTGAGGGAGGGCCGCTCGGGAGGCCCGGCGATCGCTTCAGCCAGCTCGAGGAACCGTACCTGGAACTCCTCCCAGCGGGACGCCGCGATCTCGAAGCCGGCGGCGCCGGCGTGCCCGCCGTGGCGAACGAACAGGTCGTCGCAGGCATCGAGGGCGGCGCCGAGATCGAGCTCCCCGGACCCGCGACACGAGGCTCGGACAAGATCCCCCATCGTCGCCCCGACGATCGCCGGACGGCCATGCGCCTCCGCGAGCCGTGCCGCGACGAGGCCCACGATCCCGACCGGCCATGGACCACGGACGACGATCGCCGGTCCGCCCACCGGTCTCGCGGCCGATCCGTCCGCGGTCGTTTCACGGATCAGGGCGGAGGCCTCCTCGAACGCCGATCGGGTGAGCTCGCGCCGCGAGCCGTTCGCGGCCTCGAGCCGGGCCGCGAGCTCGGTGGCCTGCTCGTCATCGTCCGTGAGGAGGAGGGTCGCGGCGTCGATCGCCTCGCCGACCCGTCCGGCCGCGTTGATCCGCGGAGCGATGACGAAGGCGATGGTCTCGAGATCGACGGACGCGGGCTCGACGCCAGCCCGGAGGAGCAGCGCCCGGATGCCGGGGCGCGGCGCGGCGCGGAGTCGGCGCAGCCCGAGCTGGGCGATCGCCCGGTTCTCACCGAGGATCGGCGCCACGTCCGAGACGGTGCCGATGATCGCGAGCTCGGCCAGGGAACGGGCGAGCTCGGGGCCGTTCGGGACGTCGGCAAGGACGAGCTCGGCGATCTTGAACGCGACGCCGCTCCCGGACAGCCGATCGTCCGGGTAGCGGCTGTCAGGCCGGTGAGGATTGACGATCGCCGTCGCCGGCGGCAGGACCGCCGGCACGCGGTGGTGGTCCGTGACGAGCACGTCGATGCCGCGGGCGACCGCGGCCGCGATCTCGGGCCCGCTCGTCGAGCCGCAGTCCACCGTCACGATGACGGCGACACCTGCCTCCGTGGCCACCTCCACGGCGCGCATCGACAGGCCGTGGCCCTCGTCGAGCCGGCTCGGGACGTACGGGTCCACGCTGAGGCCGAGGGCACGGAGGGCGATCGTCATCGTCGCCAGCCCCGAGAGCCCGTCGGCGTCGAAGTCGCCGAAGACCATGACCCGCTCGCCGGCCGTTCGGGCGGCCTCTAGGCGCTCGAGCAATCGGTCGGCATCGGGCAGGAGCCGCGGATCGTGGAGGGCACGGTCCGGCGGGGCGAGGAACGCCCGAAGCGCGTCGTGGTCGGCGATCCCTCGTCGGGCGAGAACCTCGACCACGCGGCGGGAGAGGCCGGCGGCCGCACCGGCAGCGACGGATGCCTCGTCGACGACGACGGGCGATGGGAAGATCCAGCGAGTCCGTGGTTCGAGCATCGGGGTCATCGTCACACGTGGCGCTCTACGCCGACTTCGCCGGGCATGTCGCCCGGTCCGTCAGGAAGCCGTGCGCCGGACGCCGCGCGGGCCGGCCGCCCGTGCCTTGCGGGCGGCGTCCCACTCGTGCCACGTCACGAGGATCGGGCTCGCATTGAACACCGAGGAGTACGTCCCCGAGATGATCCCGATGAGGAGGGCGAGGACGAAGAAGCGGATCGCCGAGCCCCCGAACAGGAGCAGCGCGAGGAGGGTGAGGACGACCGTGAAGCTCGTGTTGATGGAGCGTCCGAACGTCTGAAGGACCGAGTGGTTGACGATCCGGTCGAACGGCTCGCCGACGTGGCGGGCACGGTTCTCGCGGATCCGGTCGAAGACCACGATCGTGTCGTGGACACTGAAGCCGATGACCGTGAGCATCGCCGTCACGAACAGGGCATCGATCTCGACGCCGAACAGAGTGCCGAGGACGGCGAAGCTCCCGACAACGACGATCACGTCATGGAGCAGCGCCGTGAGCGCCGCGACGCCGAAGCGCACGTCGTGGAACCGGACGGTGATCCAGGCGAGGATCCCGATCGATCCGGCGAAGATGAGGATGATCGCCTGCTGGATGAGGTCCGAGCTCACGACCGGCCCGACCGTCGTCAGGCGACGCTGGTCGGCGATCGGTCCGAGGGTCTTCTGGAAGGCCGCCGCAAGCTCGCCGATCTTGCCGGTCGTCGGGATGGTCGAGCCACCTGCCGTGACGGTCGGCGATGCGCTCGGGGCGGGAGCCGTCCCTGAAGCCGCCGCCGAGCCGGATGCGGCCGGGCTGGCGGAGGACGGCGGGGTCGCGGATGCGGTGGGACGCGCCGACGACGCTCCGCTCGCGGCGGCGCTCGCTCCGCCACTCGCGGAGGTGCCTGCGGATGCGCCCGACGGGGGGATCGTGGGGACCGGCGTCGCGCTCGCGACGATGATCGGCGGGAGGCCGATCGGCTTCGTCCGGATGTCGTAGAAGCCGTTCGAGGTGGGCGTGACGGTCGAGTCGGCGAGGTTCTGGGCGACGAGCACGGCCTTGATCTGACCCGCGGTGACATTCGGGTTCGCGAACCTGATCTCCCATTCCGTCCCGCCGGTGTAGTCGATGGAGAACTTCAGGCCGAGGGCACTGTTCGTGAGCGGGGTGAGGAGGATGAAGAGGAGGCCGGGGATCGTGATGAGGAGCGAGAACGCGTAGAACCAGCGCCGTCGCCCGATGATGTCAACCACGCGTGCGGGACCCTCCGCCATACGCGGGGCGTCCCGTGAGACGGCCGCCTGCGAACTCATCCTCGCGCACGCCGTACATCCGGGGCGTCCGCGCCCAGTCCTGGCGGACGACGAATCGGAGGATCGTCCGGGTCACGGTGATCGCGGTGAACATCGAGGTGAGGACGCCGATGATGAGGACGAGGGCGAAGCCCTTGATCGTCGAGGTGCCGAACCAGTAGAGGATGAACGCGGTGATGAGGCTCGACACGTTCGAGTCGAGGATGGAGTTCCAGGCCCGGGCGAAGCCGGCCTCGATCGCCGCGGTGAGCGGCTTGCCCAGCCGCATTTCCTCCTTCGAGCGCTCGAAGATGAGGATGTTCGCGTCCACCGCCATGCCGACGGATAAGACGAAGCCGGCGATGCCGGCCAGGGTGAGCGTCACCGGGATGAGCCGGAAGACGGCGAGGACGACGAGCGTGTAGTAGGCGAGCGCGAAGCTCGCGACGACGCCCGGCAGCCGGTAGTAGATGAGCATGAAGGCGAAGACGAGGGCGATCCCGATCGCTGCCGCGAGGAGCGTCTGCTGGAGGAACTGGGCGCCGAGGGTCGCCGGGATGTCGTCCCGCTGGATCGCCTGGATCGGGAACGGCAGCGAGCCGTAACGGAGGATCGTCACGAGGCTGTTCATGGATGCCGCGGTGAAGCCGCCCGTCCCGCCCGTGATGATGCCGTTGCCGCCCGTGATCGCACTCTGGATGACCGGAGCCGAGACGACGTTGTTGTCGAGGACGATGGCGAAGAACTGGCCGACATGCTGGCTCGTGTAGGTCGCGAACAACGTCGAGCCCTGGGATTTGAGGCTGAACGCGACGGCCCGATTGCCGATGCTGTCGGTGCTCGGATTCGCGCTCGAGACCTGGTCGCCGCTGAAGAGCGCCGGTTCCGGGATCGGGAGGGGCTGGCCGACGACGACGGCGGTCGGGTTGCCGGTCGTGGAGCCGGTGCCGTATTGCGCCGGCGGGAGCGGCACGAAGTCGAGGCGGCCGGTCGAACCAACGAGCTGTTCGATCTGGGCGCTGTCCTGGACGCCGGGGAGCTCGACGACGACACGGTCCGAGCCCTGGGTCTGGACGACCGGCTCGGAGACGCCGGTGGAGTTCACGCGGCGTTCGATGATGTCGCGGATGGTGTTCATGTCGGCGGAGGTCGGCACCTTCCCGCCGACCGGCTGCGCCTGGTACTCGACGCGGAACCCACCCTGGAGGTCCAGGCCGAGCTTCCATTCGAGCCGGCGCGGCGCCGCCGTGCCGGTCGTGTCCCCGAACGGCGGCACGGTGACGTTGGGCCAGAAGTCGAAGAAGAGGGCGAGCGCGCCGATGATGACGATGATGAAGGGGGCGGCTCTACGCATCGCGGCGGACTATACCAGCAGCGAGCCCCGAGCCGCCGCCGGGCCGAGGACGGACCGCGAACCGTCCCGGCGCCCGGCCTGCGTCGAGGTCAATCGGCGAGGCCGGCCTTGATCGTGGCGGCGAGGCGCGAGCCGATCCCCGGCACCGCCGCGATCTGCTCGAGCGGGGCTTCCCGGACGCGCTTCGCCGACCCGAAGACACGGAGCAGTGCCCGCCGACGTTTCGGGCCGACGCCCGGCAGATCGTCGAACACGGATCGGACGGCCTTCTTCGCCCGGAGGTCGCGGTGGTACGCGATCGCGAACCGGTGCGCCTCGTCGCGGAGGCGCTGGACGAGGTAGAGCGCCGGCGAGGTCACGGACAGGAGGATCGGCTCGCTCGAACCGGGCAGGAACAGCTCCTCGCGCTCCTTCGCCAGGCCCACGAGGGGCATATCGCAGAGACCGAGCTCCTCGAGGACCTCCCTGGCGGCCGCGACCTGGCCCTTCCCGCCGTCGATGATGACGAGGTCAGGCAGCCGCCAGCGGAGCTCCTCCTCGGCGCCCTCGTCGCCGGCCTTCGAGTGCCGGAATCGCCGGCGGAGGACCTCCTGGTGGCTGGCGAAGTCGTTCGCGCCCTCGACCGTGCGGATCCGGAACCGCCGGTACTCCCCCGTGCGCGGCCGGCCGTCCTCGAAGACGACCATGCTGCCGACCGACTGGGCTCCCTGGAAGTTGCTGATGTCGTAGCACTCGATCCGTGCCGGCGGCCCGGCCAGATCCAGTGCCGCGGCGAGCTCCTCGAGGGCACCGAGCGTCCGACCCTCGTCGGCGAGCCATCGGGCGTGCTCGCGGGCGAGCGTCTCCGCGGCGTTCCGCCTGGCGAGCTCCATGAGTTCGCGTTTCTCGCCACGTTGGGGGACCCGGAGGTGGACCGGGCCACCGCGACGCCCGGCAAGGAAGCCCTCCACCGCAGCGGCGTCCGGGAGCCTCGTCGGCACGAGGACCATCGGCGGTATCGATGTCGCCCGGGCGTAGAACTGCTCGATGAAGCTCCCGACTACCTCGTCGTCCGATGCCTCCCGCGCCGCCTCGAGGAGGAAGACGTCGCGACCGACGAGCTTCCCGCTCCGGACGGCGAAGAGCTGGACCGCCGCCTGGTTGTCGCGCCGGGCGAGTCCCACGGCATCGAGCTCCGTTCGCGCGAAGGCGGCCATCTTCTGGCTCTCCATCGTCCGCTCGATCGCCCGGACCTTGTCGCGGAGGACGGCGGCCCGCTCGTACGCCAGCGTCTCGGAGGCGGCCGCCATCTCCGTCCGAAGCGCCGTGAGCAGCGCGTCCTGGCGGCCCTCGAGGAACAGTTCGATCTGGCCGATGTCCACCCGGTAGGCGTCCTTCGATATAGCGCCGATGCACGGACCCTGGCATCGCTTGATGTGGTACAGCAGACAAGGCCGCTGGAGTGCGCGGACGCCGTCGTGGATGTCGATCGTGCAGGTGCGGAACGGAAAGAGGCGCCGCACGAGGTTCATCGACTCGTCGACGGAGGTCGCCGACGCGTACGGCCCGAAGTAGCGGCTCCCGTCCGCCGGGAGGCGCCGCGTCCGCTCGATTCGGGGGAAGTCGTCGGTGAGGGTGATCTTGATGTACGGGTAGCTCTTGTCGTCCTTGAGGCGGACATTGAATCGCGGCCGATACCGCTTGATGAGGTTCGCCTCGAGGAGGAACGCCTCCGATTCCGAGTCGGTGACCGTGTACTCGACGTCCACCACCCGTTCGATGACCGAGCGGATGCGGTGGACCTCGCCCGTCGGGATCGCCTTCTGCCAGTAGCTCCGGACCCGATTCCGGAGGCTCTGGGCCTTGCCGACGTAGACGACCTGGCCCCGATCGTCCTTCATGAGGTAGACGCCCGACCGGTCGGGCAGGTTGTCGAGGGTCGCCTGGAGGTCGGGGGTCACGGCGGGATTCTACGAGCCGCGTCCCGGCGGTCCCGCGACGACGCCGTCAGCGGACGACCACGGTCACCGAGAACGCTCGCGACGGCACCATACACGGCGGTACCGCCGTGCGGCACGCCGCGTCGCCGACCCCGGCGACGAGCGTCGAGCCGGGCTTCGCGGCCGTGTACAACCCCTGCGCGCCGAGGATGAGGGCGACGCCCGGGACCCGGACGAGGACGGTCTGGTCCGCCACCCGGACGTTCCAGACGAGACCGACGCCGAGCTCGACGAGGACGCGCTCGCCGACCGCCACCACCACCGTGCTCTCATCGTCGCCGAGGGTGATCGTGCGAAGGCCCGCGGCCGGTTCGGGCGTCCGCAGCGGGGTGGGCGCGGGCGTCTGATGCGCTCCCGTCGACGCAGTCCCGAGCGGCGATGCCACGGCGGCACCGACCGAGGCCGGCGGCGTGACAGCACCGACAGCGAGCGAGGGTGGCACGGATGCGGTCGACAGCGCCGGCGGGAAGGAGGCAGGGTACGACGACCCGTCCGGTACGCCGCTCGCACTCGGTACGCCGCTCGCACTCGGCGCCGCCGTCCCGACGCACGCGCCAAGGAGGGCCGCGACGAGCGGGAGGCCGAGGAGGCGCGTCGCCGACGGTCTACGACACGGCGAACCGTCGTCCCGCCGCCTTCGAAAGGGGCCGCGGATATCCACGTCCGCGAGTGTAGTCCTCCGCGCGCGATGGAGCGCCGGGTGAGCCGCCGACGGCACGATGGGACGATGCCGCTCCCATCACCCGTCGCCCACCGGCTCGCGGCGCTCACCCCGGACCAGCGGGCTGCCGCGACCGCCCCGCCCGGTCCCGTCCTCTGCATCGCCCCGGCCGGCAGGCCGAATGTTGACAAAGGACACTACTCGAGCTAGAGTCCGCAGCATGGACGTCGCGATCTACGCTAGGCTCTCCCAGGAGGATGGCGCCGCGCGTCCAGGCGAAGCGACGGCGACGGAGCGGCAGATCGCCGACTGCCGGGCTCGGGCGGAGCGCGAGAGCTGGAACGTCCTGGCGATCTACGAGGACCCGGACCATTCCGCGTCGAACCTCCGACGGCCGCGGCCGGACTTCGAACGAATGCTCAGCGACCTATCCGATGGCGTTCACGTCGACGCGGTCGTCTGCTACAAGCTCGACCGGCTCCTCCGTCACCCGAAGGAAGCCGAGCGGATCATCGAGCTCGCCGACCGGCGAGGGTTCGGCATCGTCTCCCTCAACGACCCCGGCATCGACCTGACCACACCGACCGGCCGGGCGATGTTCCGGATGACCATCACGTGGGCGAAGCTCGAAACCGAAACCATGAGCCTCCGCATCCGGCGGAAGACGCGCGACATCGCCGAGACCGGCCGCCCGAATGGCGGCGGTATCCGATCCTTCGGCCTGACTGCCGACAAGCTCACGATCGTCCCGGCAGAGGCCGCCCTCGTGCGAGAGGCCGCCGAGCGGATCCTTGCCGGCGGGTCGGTGCACTCGGTCGTCGTCGACTGGAACGCTCGGGGCGTCCGGACGCCAGGTCGAAAGAGCGCGCCCGAAGGCCGGAAGTGGGAGGTCTCGTCACTCAAGCGCATGCTCACTGCCCCGCGGATCGTCGGCGACCGGACCCTGCACGGCGCCACGGTCGGCGGCGGGGTCATCCCGGCGCTGCTCGATCGTGCGACGTGGGACCGACTTCGGGCCGTCCTCGCAGCGCCACGCGGCCCCTCCGCCGGTGCGACGGTGCGGAGGCACTACCTAACTGGACTGACCCGCTGTGGCCGCTGTGGCGCGAAGCTCGTCGCTCACCCCGACTGGCGCGGCACGACGCGCTACGTCTGCGCGTCCCCTCGCGGCTGCGGCGGGATCACGATCGCGAAGCACAACCTCGAGCCGCTCATCGCCGAGGCGATCGCCATCCGGCTCGACAGCGACGAGTTCCGGGCCGTGGTCGCGCAGCGGCTATCGAACGCGAAGGCCGAGCCGGACCTCGACCAGCTCCGCGCCGACGAAGCGGCGCTCGAGGAAGCGGCGGCGGCATACTTCGTCGATCGGACGATCTCGCGAGCGGAGTACACGAAAGTGCGCGAGCTGCTCGACGCCCGGATCGACTCGGCCCGCCGGCGCCTCGAGGCAGCATCGTCGACGACCGGGCTCGGGCGGCTCGCCGGGCGCGATATCCGGGCCGAGTGGGAGGGCCGGTCGGCCGTCTGGCGGCACGACGTGGCGGGCCTCCTCATCGACCGGGTCATCGTCAACCCGGCCCCGCGTCGCGGGCCGCGCTTCGACCCGGCGCGGATCGATGTCGAGTGGCGGGTATGACGACGACGATCGTCGTCGTGGCCGACCGGCGGCCCGACGATCGGCCGTGACCCGCCCGTACCCCCTCGCGAAGTTCGATCCGCCGCAGCCCGCCGCGGGCTACGGCGCTGCGACGTGGTTCTGCTCCTTCGGCTGTCCGCTCTGCGGGACGACCCTCGGCCGGCAGCGGCTGCGGGCGGTCGTCGGCTTCGATGAGGATGCCGGGTACCGGGTGACCGGATACCTGGTCGAGCGGGTCGAGTTTCGGCACGGGATTGTCAGCACCCCCTCGCTGCCCGGCGGTGGGCGGGCCTTCGGTCTCCCCCACCGCGCCTTCAGGCGGAAGGCCGCTCCAGCGGGAGCGAGGCGACGGAGCGTGCTCCACCGCGGGAGCCTCGTCCTGCCGACGGTCGGCGATCCCTACCAGGTCGGCCGCCACGATCCCCGCCGGGCCCGGACGGGCGGCGGCGAGTGGGTGCTCGGCCTGACCGGCGAGGAGGCCAGCCACCCATTCGTCGTCAGCTGTGTCAGCGAGACGTGCCAGCGGCGGCGCTGCCTCGTCGCCGGTCGGCCGTCCGACGCGGAATTGGCGGCGGCCACCGTGCCTTCCGCCACCGTGCTAGACTCCGAGACGCGAACTGAGGGATAGCCCTCAGGCGCATTCCTAGGCCGGGGCACGACAACCCGGGACCGGGCCCAGTCTTCCGCTGTATACCGGAGAGACGGAAGCCGCCCTCGCGCAAGCAGGGCGGTCGCTAGGTCCCACCGTGTCCACAACATCGCCCGCAACCGCAACGCTCCGCGGTCGGCTCGGCGCCGCCACCCTCCAGGCGCGCCACCGCCCGCGTGCGACCACCGCCGCGGCGGGCGCCACCCGCCGCGAGAACCTCGAGCGGGCGGTCGATCCGCACGGCCGCCAGCCCCGAGTCGTTCGGCCTCGGCGCAGTGTCATGAGCACGCCGATCTCGAGCGCCACCGGCGCGTACGCGCTCGTCGAGCGAACGACCCTCCCGCGCGGGTTGCCGCTCTCCATCGACGATCCGGTCGCCCTCGCGAGGGTGGCCACCCTGTTGACCCCGGCCACCGGTCCCACCGCCAAGAGGGCCGCCCGCACCGCCATCCATCCTCCCCCTCCTCCCCCTCCTCCCCCTCCTCCCGGCGGTCCCGGGCGAGGTTCGGGCAAGGTCGGCGCCGCGCTCGAGCGTGGCCGGCCGACCGCTCGGGCAAGCTCGGGCAAGCTCCGGGCAACGGTCAGCCCGTCGTGGGCAAGGTGCCAGTCCGGCTCGGGCAACCGATCCGCTGGATCATTGCCATGCTGAACGACGAACTCGACGTGGCGATCCTGTCCCTCCTCGCCGCCGGTGAGACGCGGAGCGAGGCGATGGCTGCGGCGCTCGGGCGCCCGGTCCGGACGGTCAAGTACCGGCTCGGGCGGCTGCGGGACGCCGGTCTCGTCGAGTCGCCCGCCCGAGGGACATGGCACCTCACCGGCGCCGGCAACCGCGCTGCTCTGTCCGTCACCGTGCCCGAGCCGCTCGCTGCGACCGACGCCTTCGCGGCGCTGCCCGCCCAGCACCGGGCCGTTCGCCGGCTCATCGAGGATGCGGTCGTCGCCCGGCGCGCCCTCGAGGCGGTGCGCCCGACGAGCTGGCCGGGCTTCGTCCTCGTCGGCCCGGTCCTCACCGGCAAGACGCTCATCGGCCTGCTCGCCGCCCGCCGCTTCGGCCTCGATCCGGCCGCCGCGATCATCACCCTCGGGCTGGAGACGCCGGGTACCCTCCTCGGCCAGCGCGTCCAGGACGCCGGTGGCGTCTGGCGGACCGAGCCGAGTCGCCTCCTCGCCCTCCCGCTCGTCGTGTTCGACGAGTACGACAAGGTCGGCCTCGAGCTGCGTCGGGCGGCCTTCACCTACCTCGCCGGCACCCACCGCCGGTCGCCGGACGATGCCCTCGCGGTCCACCCGACGACGATCATCACGCTCAACCTCGAGGGTGACCTCGGCGCGCTCCTGCCCGACTCGGTCCTCCGCCGTTCCGTCGTCCTCGACACGAGCGGTCTGCTTGAGGCGACCGCCGATCTCGACCTCGTGGAGTGGGACCTCGTCCTCGCTGGGCTCGCCCCGGTTGCGACGGACCTGGCGCCACCCGCGGCCGACCTCCCGGAGACGGCCCGCAGCCTCCTCCGGGCGATCCTCCGGAACTGCCTGACGGCCCGTGGCTGGGGCCTCGTTGATGGCACCTCGATCAGTCGACTCGCCCTCGGGCGCTGGGCGACGATGCCGACCGCCCCCGAGGCGGCCGTCCGCGCCGTCGCTGCCGACTACCTCCTCGTGACCGAGACGCGGGAGGGGCTCGTCGAGCCCGACTGGCCGGCCCGCTTCGAGGCCGTCAGCGGACGGTCGGACGGGCCGATCGCGGCGACGCTGGCCACGGCGCGCGATCGGCAGGCCGCCGGGGAGGCCCGCGAGGTGAGCGAGGAGCGGGCGTCCCTCGCGGCCTCGCTCGAGATCGCCGGGACCCAGGCGCGCCTCCTCGACGCCCTCGACCACGCGCTGAAGTCCGCGCCACGGACGGAGCTCACGGGCGAGGAACGGGCGACCAAGGTCACGGCCTTTCGCAAGGCCCACCGCCTCCGCGCTGCGATCACCGGTGCTCGCAGCAACGCGGCGCTCGATGAGCTGGAGGTCCTCCTCGGGCGCGAGGTCCTCACCCCGATCGGCACGGTGGCCGCGGCGCGCGAGGCGCGGCGGCAGCAGGCCGAGCTGGAGCGGCAACGGCGGCAGGAGGACAACCGGGAGGCGCGCCGACGGGCCCACGAGGCGGCGCAGGTCGCGGAGGCGACCAGGCAGGCCGCGCAACGCGCCGCGAAGAGCCGCCGCGCCGCGGTCACGGCCCTCTGCCGGCGGACCACGACGCGCCCCCGGGAGGACGTCCTCGGCGCGCTCCTCGACGCCGACTGCCTGACCCGCCACGACGAACGGCACGGGGTAGAGACGATCGGCTCGGTCGTCGCCAACTCGCCGATCGGCCGGGCCGTCCGCGCGCGCCTTGCACCGGCCAAGCCGCCGCCGTCCGCGGCAGTCGATCGCTGGGCGCTCGATCGCCGGGCGCTCTACTCGCCGGGAGCCTTCCGACCGGTGGTGGCGGATCCTCGGCCGAACGAACCCACGCGCCACTACAAGACGGAGACCTCGACGTGGTACGTGGACCACGGCGGCCAGCGGTATTACGCGAGCGACCTCGTCGCCTGGGAGAGCGACGCGGTCCGGGCGGTCCTCGAGGCGGCGGCCGAAGCCGTGGGTCTGCCGAGATCGAGCTGGCCCAAGCGGCGGGCGAGGACGCCGGCCGTGACGGCCGCCCGAGCGTCTGGGCGGTCGGCGTGACGATGCGTGCGATCGTGCCGACGACCCTGGGACTCCGCGATGGAGGACGGGCCAGGCCGGCGCCCGATCGGCTCTCGGGCAGGCGGTCCAGCATCGGCAGCGCGACCCTCGGCCGCCTCCTCGCCGCCGCCGATCATCAACAGCCGGCGTCGGGTGAGGACAGCTGAGGCGGACCCTCGGCCGCCGATTCCCCCTGCGCGGTACCCAGGACCCCGTCCCAATAGGGGAACCCCCCGAAGACGGTCCGATTCGTGCTCCACGCGGCCTCACTTCGGGGGCGATCAGAAGGAGGGGCGGTCAAGGCGTCCTTGCAGGTTTGCCGGTAGTGACCCCTGACGATTAGGTCTTGTCCGGCCGCAAGGCTAGGTCGACTCGGCGACGAAGGCACCCCGCTCATCGACGAGCCGCTGCCAGACCCGGCGGGCGGCGTGGCGCTGCTTGCGTGGGGCGACGAGGTCTCGACGAGCCAGGCCCGGATCGTCGCCGCGTGTGAACCGATCGCCGGTTCCACCCGGGTCGGCCCAGAGATGGCCGGCGGTCCCGGAGTCCGGACAGTCTACGAGTCAGCCTGCGAGCGTCACGCTACCTGTCCCGCGACAGCGGCGGGAGCGGTCCGGTGCGCGCAATCAGGTCGGCAGTGCCAGGGCGACGGGCCGACCGCCGACGAAGGCCGAGATGACCCGTTCGGCGAAGGCGGCATCGTCATTGCTGATCCCGCCGATGGTCAGGGCGGCATTGGCAGCCTCGACCACGACGGTGCCGTGTCGGAAGCCCTTGTTGAAGGAGGCGCCCGTGATCCCGCGGTAGGGCATCTGGCCCATGCCCTTGTGGATCACGCCCGTGTGGTAGTAGACGATCCGCTCGGTCGTCAAGACGAACTTGTCGTGGCGGAATTCCCCTTTCCGCCGGTGGTCGAAGAGCGAGGCGGGGAAGGCTGCCAGGACTTGTTCGCTCGGATGAAGTTGCTGCCGCACGAAATCGGGGATCGAGGTCCGAACACGGGGTTGGACGTAGTCCGGCACGGTCGCAGCGTCGTCGACCTGAGCCGAGCCATCGGATGCGGTGCCGCATGAGGCGCAGAATCGCGAGCCGTCGGCAAGTGCCGCGCCGCAGCTGGAGCAGAACGCTGGCATGACGTCTCCCTCGTCTCGCGTAAGTCCCAGCGAGTCTACGCCACCCCGTCACGACGCTGCCTGACGTGCGTGGCGTCACGGCAAGAAAGCGGCTCCGTCGGGATCCCCCATCCGCCGCGTTAAGCTCGCGGTGATCCGGTCGGCCGAGCACGGCGCAGCGGTAATCATCGCGGCGCCCCGGCTAGTGGCTGTACAACGTCTGGTAGTAGCCGCCATGACGCGAGCAGACGCCCTGGCGACCTCCGGAATGGCTGAACGTCGAGTCGGCGCACTGGACGACGTAGCCGTTCGTGCTGGTCCAGAAGCTCGCGATGCAGCCAAAGTAGGCACAGAAGTTCGCCGGTGGGCTCGTGATGAGTTGGCCCGGGCTGAAGTTGTAACCCCAGGGATTCCCGTAGACCCCAGTCGGAGCCGCGGTGGGCGCGGGAGTGGGCTTCGGAGTCGGCCGCGGAGTGGGCTTCGGAGTCGGCCGCGGCGTAGGCACTGGTGTGGGTTGCGCCGTGGGCCGAGGAGTGGCCTTCGCGACGGATGTCTTCGACGGCGTCGCCGTGACGAGCGGCTGTGTCGGTGTCGCCGCCGCGGCGAGCGCGGACGGCGCAGGCGACGCACCACCCAGGGGGCTCCCCGATGCGGCACTCGGCTGACCGGGAGCAACGGAGCCCGCCGGTGCCGTGAGGGTGGAGATGCCGCCAAGAGCGACGAGCAGCGCGACGGCGATCGTGATCTTCTGCCCGCGTGAGGCCGCACGCCAAGCGTTGCCGATTCCGCTCATCGACCGTCCCTCCCGTGCTTGCTACCCGAGTCGCGAAAGCGGGTCGCGTTCGGACCATCCGCGGCGTTCGGGATCCGCTGCTCCCTGGTCCGGGCCACGACCTGGTGACGTCCCGCGACGGCAGGTTATATCAGCCCGCGTGTCCGGTACGCCTCTGGCATCGGCTTGCACGCAAGCTGTGGGAGGAAGCGGTGACCGTCCGGGATCGCTACAACACCTTGGTCGAGCGTCACGAGATCGCCTGGGAGCTCGCGATGGGCGGGCTCGCGTTGGTCTGGGTCGCCCTCGGCTTCCTCGTCGATCAGATCGGCTCCGGTATCCGCCCGGAGCTTGAGGCGATCGAGCTCCTCGTGACCGGCGTCTTCATCGCCGAGTTCGTCAGCCGCATCGTCTGCGCCCACGATCGGCTGCAGTACCTGCGCGGGCACTGGATCGACGCGGTGGCCCTCGTCCCTCCGGTCCGAGCGTTTCGATTGCTCCGGCTCCTGCGGCTCCTCCGCCTGGTTCGCGCATTCGCCGGCTTCTACCGCGCGGCAATGCACGTCCGAGGGTCCTTCTGGCGCTGGGAGTCCGGTCAGGAGTGATCGGCCTCCCGACGCGCCCGGCATCGACGATGTCGGCGGCACGCGCCGGTGATGCGCGCCCGTTGGACCACGCCCGCGAGCGCCATGGTGAGCGGCATGGCCACCAGGACGCCGAGGCCGTCGCTCTACGGCACGGTATTGCAGCGGCAGGACCGCCTGTACTTCCCGAAGACGACGACCCATCGGTCGCGGTGGCCGCCAGGCTGAAGGGGCTTTGAAGGCCGCCAATCACGATCTACCATGGGGACGAGCGTGCTAGGCTGACCGTCCAGTGCCGCTCAAGGAGCGAGATGGGACTCGACGAGGTTATACGCGGTCGGCTCGGCGGGACGCAGGTGCTCGCCGAGGTCCGCGGCACGAACAGTCGCCTCGTGGCCCTGCCCGAGGGTGTCATGGTGTTCCCCGACGATGGCCGTCGGCAACGCGCACTCCGCTGGGACGAGATCGAGGACGTCACCCTCGACACCGGGCAACTGCGGCCGCCGTTCGCCGTGGTCAGGCTTCGTGCCGGCCCCCCACCTCCCCACGGAGCGATGCAACTCACCGCGAGCGACATTGCTGTCCAGATCATCCCGTTCGGACCAGGACGGAGGACCGCGGAGGCGTCCCTGGAGAAGGTGCGTGCACTGCTCGCCGAACGCAACGCGAGTCGGGGAACGCCGGTCGAGGCGTCTGGGCCGGGTGCGGCAACCGGGCCGGCTGCATTGGAAACGGCGTCCCCTCCCGGATTCTGCCCACAATGCGGAGCTCCCAGGGATACTCAAGCGCGCTTCTGCGCAAGCTGCGGAGCACCGCTGAGCGGAGCGGCGATCGCCCCGGGTGCGGCGCCGCGTGCGCTGCCCGCTGCGGCTTCTCCCGTGCACGTTTCGGTCGAGCCTTACCACCTGTTCCGGTATCTCGACGAACGCGCCTTCACGTTCAACGAGCGCGGCAAGCGCGATCTTGGCCGGTTCATTGATGGTCGTGATGCAGGCAGTCGGCCGCCGCGTGACGTGGGCCGAGCTGACCGGCAAGGCTTTGCACGCAACCGGCGAAGCGGCAGGGTAGAGGTCCGCGCCCAAAGCGCTATGGCTAAACCGGAGAGACACATGCGGGGGATGCACGCATCCATCCTGGCACTTGCGCTCCTAGCAGCAGGCTGCGGTGGCGCAACGACTCCGACTGTGCAAGCACCCACGACGGCTCCGACTAGCACAGCGGCTCCTACCGTGCCATCGTCGCAACCATCCGCCAGCCGGACTGCATCTGCCATCCCCTCGGCTTCTGTCACTCCAGCAACCGTGACCGGCTTCGGTGCGACCAGTACCGCATGGGACGCTGCTCACGCCACCGACACCAACTTTCCGGGCCAGATGTATGAGCCCGACCCGGCAATCGGTGGGGCCGATCGCTACTTCGCGTTCATGCGCGACGGCGGCCGTGTGGTTGGCTACACCATGCACATCCCGCCCCAAGACCTCGCCTTGGCCGAGTCTCAGGCGCTGACCGAGGTCCCGGCCGATACCCGCGTCTTGTGGATGGCCAAGCGCAACGTGTGCGAGCAGATGGAGCTTCAAAGTTCGACCCTCGGCACGCTCCTGTCACGACTCGGCGACAAGGCCGGCGATGTGTTCGTGGAACTGGACACGGTGGACTTCAACTCAGGAGCTCCACCGTCATTCGATGCCCACCAAATCGACAATGTCGTCATGGCGATCGGCTCGTATTCGTCGGCTGCCAAAGCCCCTGCCTGTTGACGGGAGGATGCGATGGGCCAGAAGGATCGGATGCTCAAGGGGATCGGCGCCCGAGAGATTGGCTACCCGTATCACACGAATACCAGAGAGGAACGATCCCGCTATCACAACCGCTCCGACTGCGGCGATGGTCGGACCATCAAGCAGGAGGACATTCGGTCTGGCCAGGGTGGTTCTGGGCGCACGCTGTGCAAGGAGTGCGAGAAGCTTGGGCAGGCGGCCACCACGCCAGCTCCCAGAAAGGCCCCGTCGGCTCCCCGTCAATAACGGGCCACACGCGACGGGGCGCAGAGAGCGGCATACCAATCCGCTCGCGATTCTGAGTCCGCAGGACCGCCGCTAATGCCCGGAAGCCTTCGTCGCGTTCCCCGGCAAAACGGACGGTCGGCTCCGCGAAGGCATGACCCGGCCCCCCCTCGCAGGACTCAAACGTCTCTATGAACCGCACTGGGCCGTCGTCGGGAGCTAGCGCGAACGCCTTCGCCGGCTCGTGCGCTCGATCAGACGCGCCATCTCCTCCTCGTGCCGGCGCCCTATCTCCGTCTGTTGGTCCACCCACTCCTTGTCCGTCAGAGGGCGGCTCCTGCGCTTCGGCCGGCGCAGCAAGGGCGGGATGTCGGTTCGCGAGTCCGCGGCCATGAGCGCTTGCCGGAACGCTCGCTCGAGTTCGCCCCGCTCCATGCCGTTGATCTCAAGATGACCGATAAACACACGGACGTGGTTATGAACGCTTCGGTCGCTCATGTCCTCCCGCCGACCGTCGGCGCGAAAGCCCTTGAGCTTGTCGTAAAGCCAGTTCGTCAGCAATCCGACGCCGACTACTCCGCCAACGTCCATGACGACCTGGACGATAGAGCGCCACTCGTCGGGGCTGGCCGCCTTGGTGGCCGGCAGCGGCGTGACGCGGACATCGGCCGCAACGCCCTCTGGCAGGCCGGCCATCTCGTCGGCGACCCCCTCCAAGTCGAGGCCGTAGCGAGCAGCAAACGTAATCGTGATGCGGTCGGCCACGATCCCCATCCTCCGCACCAAACCTTCGTGGTGTCGGGGAGCCAAGGCTCAGTTCAGCCCAGCAGGCTTCATTCCCGGCTGAAGGTACACCTGCCATTCATCCGGAAGGTTGCGGACTTCGACTTGCCGCACATGTGTGCGCTCCTGGGGTGTCATCAACTTGTGAATGGCCTCGAGGTCCGCTTTGTCGCGACCCCACACGTGCGAGGAAGCAGAGCGCCACGAGGCGAGGTTCGCGCGGCAAACCCAATCGTCGGAGTCAGCCACCCGCACCGGCGCAGTTACCGCGATGATGTTTGCCGTTCGACGGTCGCGCAATACAAGAAGCCGCACTGGGCTGAGCGGCATGACGATCTCGACACCGGGTGTCCTGAAGCCCTGCTCCTCATCCGCGGGCGTGCCCGGTGGCATCACGGCCACGACCGGTTCGTCGCCGAGCAACAGCCACGGCGGAGCCTTCGCCTCGCGAATCTCCCAGGCCATCTCGAAGAAGGCTTGGGGCTGGCTCTTGAGCGCCAGATCAAGCACGTGGACGAGAGCAAACCCCGCTGGCGGCCGGATCTCAAGTTCGCCACTGCGAAAGAGGGCGAGCCATTCGAGCCGAAGGTCCTCCAGTGTCTGGCCCTCCTTGGCCACCAGACCGACCTCGACCGCACGCGCAGCGAAGGCGTCGCGATCGGAGAGCAACTTGTCGTTCTCAGCAAGTGCGTGGAATACGGCCGCCTCTTCGGCGCGTTCGACCATCGCAGGGACCCGCGCGCGTTGGATGGCTAGGTAGTGGGCGAGATCGAACCGCGCCCTCGGATCGAAAGGCTGGTCGCCCGGCTGGAGCGAGAGGAGGTCTGAGAGATGCGGCGCAGCATCCGTCTCGGCTTTTTGGAAGAGTTCCTGCTCAAGTCCACCTTCCGTCCCACCCGACGCTTTGGCCACGTGGTAGTAGTCGGGATGTACGGATGAGCTTCGGACGGTTCCGGGGAAGACCAGGTCCTTCTGCTTGTCGTAGACCCAGATGCTTTGGTTGGCAGGTCCTGACCCGAATCGACGAAGGTGGAAGTCGGGGACGGTGTGCGGGCGGTGGGTCTCGTTCACGTCAATGGGATCGTAGTGGCTCTCCACGCCACGACCAAGCCCAACCGCGGTCCTGTTGGTATACGAGGACCCGCCGAGATCCCCTCGTGCGGTGGGGGGCTCTCCACGAACGCCGACCTGAACCTCGTTGAATGAGTGAGGCTCAACCGACCCGGGCGAGCGGTTCCATCCTGTGTCGTGCCACGATCCGGACGATTACCCGTAGTTGGTCCTCCATCTCGGTACAGTAAGATGCCGGGATGTCCCACGAGGCCCCGCAAGGCGGCATCGACTACCCGCGCACGCACGCCGAACTGCTGAGCTGGTTCCCCGATGATCCTGCCTGCTTCGACTACCTCGAGTGGCTGCGCTGGCCCGAGGGCTTCGTGTGCCCGGCCTGCGCCACGCGGCGGGGCTGGCGGACGGCGGACGGGCGCTGGTCGTGCGCCGGTTGCGCGCGGCTCGTGTCGGCCACCGCGGGCACCATCTTCCACGGCACCCGGACGCCGCTGACCACCTGGTTCCTCGCCGCGTGGCACCTGACCACCCAGAAGAACGGCGTCTCGGCGCTGGGCTTGAAGCGGGTGCTGGGCCTCGGCTCGGAGCAGACCGCGTGGGCGATGCTCCACCGCTTCCGGACCGCGATGGGCCGGACCAGCACCGATCTGCTGTCCGGCCGGGTCGAGGTCGACGAGACGCTGTTCGGCGGTCCCGAGCCCGGCCGTCGCGGGCGTGGCGCGCTCGGCAAGACGCTCGTCGGCGTGGCCGTCGAGGTCCGCGGAACCGCGCTCGGGCGCTGCCGGATGAGCGTGCTCGAGGATGCCGGCTGGGAGAGCCTGCGGACGTTCCTCCTCGACCGCGTCGAGCCCGGCGCGACGGTCGTCAGCGATGGCTGGGGCGCCTATCCGAAAGCGACCGAGGATCGCTACGTTCACGAAGCGTTCGTGATCGCGGGCTCGGGCTGGGACGCCCACGAGCTGCTGCCCGCCGTCCACCGGGTGGCCTCGCTGGCCAAGCGCTGGCTGCTGGGCACCCATCAGGGCGGCGTCAAGCCGGGTCACCTGCCGGCCTACCTCGACGAGTTCACGTTCCGCTTCAACCGCCGCCGCTCGCGATCGCGCGGCCTGCTCTTCTACCGGCTCCTCGCGCAGGCCGTGACCGCCAGGCCGCGGTCCTATCGCTCCCTGGTGGTCGGTCATCCGTCGCGCCGGCTGAAGATGCCCGACCCACCCTTCGAGCGACGAGTCACGAGCGACAGCCCGACGGCGGTGCGCGGCGATCGCCCCTGGCGCCGGGATCTTGCCCTGAGCTGAGGTTCTACTGTACCGAGATGGAGGACCAACTACCCGTAAAGGCTCGGCTCTAGCCCTCTCGCCCCCACCAGAAGCACCTTCCGCGGGTGGGGCCGCCGACCCCATATAGCGTCATTCGCGAGTATTGGCGAGCGGCAAGACGACCACCCTCATCGCCCGCATCGTCTGGCTCATCGCCCAGGGCGTGGATCCCTCGGTCATCGCGGCGATCACATTCAACCGGCGGGCGGCCGAAGAACTCGAGGTCCGCCTCCGACCGGCGCTCGAACCGCTCGGCACCGCCGCAGCGATCCGCGTGCGAACGTTCCACGCCCTGGGGCGCGAGATCCTCGCCTCGGTCGGCGAGACCGTCGAGCCGCTGGTCGATCGAACCGAGGTCCTCCGGCGGGTGGTACCCGACGCCGGCCCGGTCGGCTGGCGCCGTCTCGACGATGCGTTCTCGCGCCTCAAGCTCGACCTCCAGGTGACCGCCGACGACATCCGGGCCGACCCGGAGCCCGGGCCCGTCGGCCGCATCTTCGTCGCCTGCGAGGACGCCCTCGCCGCATGCGGTGGCCTCGACTTCGACGACCTCGTGGCCCGCGCACTCCGCCGCCTCCGGAGCGATCCAATCGCGCTCCAGCGGTGGCACGCGACGTGCGCTCATCTCCTCGTCGACGAGGTCCAGGACGTCGATCGGAGCCAGCTCGAGCTCGCCCTCCTCCTCGCCGCGCCGGAGAACCGGGTGTTCCTCGTCGGCGACGACGACCAGTCGATCTACGGCTGGCGCCTCGCGGACGTCCGGCGGGTCCTCGGCCTGGCCGCGGCCCTGCCGGGGCTCCAGCGGT